>JBIIZK010000015.1:0-10729 GCA_044346305.1 Bacilli bacterium | reverse complement strand
GGGTAAGTCACATTAAATTTTCTATCATCCCCTAATAGATATTGTGCACTTACGTTTCATTAAGAAAGGAAAAATATTGATGAAAACATATGTTAAAGGCTTAACCATCACCTTAGCAGCCCTCGTCTTGGCTGCCTGTGGTCCAACAACTTCGAGTAGTTCTCCATTAACAGCTTTAACGATTAATGGCGCTACCGATGTATCAATTAATTTTGATGCTAGTTTTAATTTCTTTACTGGCGTCACTGCCACAGGTAATGATGGCGGAACATATACCGCCAACTTATCATTGACTTCGATTTCTACCGCAGTGAATACCACGACTGGTGTATTAGACTCTACAAAAACAGGTGTTCATACGGTACAGTATCGCGTTCAAGTTGGTGCCCTCGTTGCATCCAAGTTTAGAAATGTTACCGTTGGTCAACCAGTTTCAACCGGGATGTTAATCAACCCAGACTTTTCATTAGGTACCGCAGGTTGGGATGATCCAGGTGTTGTGTTCAATGCCGATGGATCAGCGATGGTTCTTTCTACTGAAAATGGGGCATTAAAAGCAGAAGTCACCGCTGGAGCAAATCCTTATACGCCTCGATTTGGTCAAATGAATATTCCATTTGAAAAAGATGTAACCTATGAAGTGAGTTTCCGAGCTAAGTCCAGTGTTATTAAACCCATTAACCTAAACGTTGGTGAGTTACTAAGCTCTGCGCCTTGGTTTACTGACTTCAAACCAAACCAACCAGAAATTAGAACTATCGGTACGGAATGGGCTTCTTTCTCCTACATCTTTACCCATCGCTTAGACAATAAGCGTGGTGGAGTGTTATTTGAATTAGGAAAAGTAAGCAATCAACAAGTGAACGCAACGATGTATTTTGATGACATCGCCATTGAAGAAGCGACTGCAGGTCCAGATGTGACTGCACCAATCTTGAATGGTATTTTACCAACCATAAGTATATTGGTTGGATCTACTTATAATCCTCTAGCAGGCATTTCTGCTTTGGATGCTGTTGATGGTGATCGTACATCTAGTATTGTTGTTGAAATTTTCAACAGCAGCAATGCGAAAGTCAACACACTAGATACATCAGTTCCTGCAGTCTTTACAGTGAAGTATAGCGTTAAAGACGTTGTTGGTAATGAAGCAAAAGCAGAAACGATTGTTAATGTGGTTAGCCTCGTTTTCCGAGATGAAAATTTATTAACCAATGGTTCCTTTGCAACTGCGATTGGCAGTGAATGGAGTTTCTTTAGTGCAGAAGGCTTAGTTGTGAACCGTTCACAAAATATTGCAGGTGGATCCTATGCGTTAGATATAACCAATGGTGGAGGTCCTGCTTCTTGGGGCGTTCAACTCAATCACGTTGGTGCTGAATTAGTCGAAGGACAAACTTATCGCTTGTCATTCACAGGTTCCTCTAGTGTTCAGAGAAATTTCTCAGCAGCGTTTGATACTGGTGCTCCTAACTACACTAGCTACGCTCGCAAGAATGGCATGACATTAACAACGACATCCTCGACCGTTGATTATATTTTTACAGTAACTCGCGCCACTGGTGTGATTCGTTTAACCATTGAGTTTGGAACTCAAGAAGGATTTGCTAATAGTGTGGTTACCCTTGCTGATGTTCGATTACAACGTTTAAATCAAGCTCCTCTATTGGCTAATTCTAAATTTGAAATGAGTGGTTGGAGACATTTCGTCAATGACTGGGATGGCACGGTGGCAACCTCGGGTATTGTCAACGGTGAATACAAAATGAATATCACCAAGACCGTTGGTCTCAACCTAACAGAAAATTTCAAGTTGCAAATTATTCAAGACAACGTTGGTTTTGGGGAAACCAATGATAATGGTCGTTTAGGATTGACTGTTGGAAAGACTTATTCGTTAAGTTTTGATATGTATGCATCGAAAGCGATTTCGGTTACTACCTTTATTGGTGCACCTAATGTTTGGATCAATTACGTTCCAGAAGCAAATCGTGTTAATGCAGTTACTACATCGAAGCAAACGATTACGATTCCTGTAAGCACGGTTGGAGCAACCTTAAATGGTTTTGAAAAACTATCATTTGAGTTTGGAACTCAGTTTACAAATTATGAAACAGGAAATGAATTTGTTGCGATTGACAATGTCGTGCTCAAAGAAGGAAATACAGTGTTATCTAACGTCATCAATGGAACCATGGATCAAGTCTTGGGTGGTCACCAATTTTTCACCGAACATGGTGGAACCATGACACGTGGTGCAACTGGTGGAGCTTCCATTGTAGTTCCTGAACTTGGTGGGGCCGCCTATCAACCTCATTATTTCTATCTTTTCCCAACCTTAGCCAAAGGTAAATACGAAGTTAAGATTGCCTTAAACAGCACAGTAACCAGAGACTTGAGATTTAATATCATCCTTCCAGACGCTGGTTATTCGTCCATATTACCAAATAACTTTGTAGATTTCAGAGTCACTGCCAACACCCCATATGTGTTTACTTTGGCATTTGAAGTGGTCAACCCGTTAACCAATGTTAAAGTTGAATTAGACCTTGGAACCCTTGGTGGAGATAAAGTCTCTCTACCAGGAACATTCTTGTTATCCGAAGTGCTTATCTATCAAAACTACAATAGTTAAAGGAGGATGCATCATTGAAACATCCTATTAAATTAAGTGTTGTTGCCCTCATTCTCTTAGCAGGATGTGGTGTTCAAAACAGCAGCAGCAGTCAAGCAGTTCAATCAATTACCCTTTCTTATGCCGATTGGGGTAACCAAGAAGTCAATCAGCGAATGATTGATTTATTTGAAATTAAATATCCGAACATTAATGTTGAATTGCGTCAAGACATTACTGGAAGTGGTGCAGAGTTTACGGGTAATCTTGTCACTGCATCCCAAGCCGGTTTGCTTCCTGATGTCTTTGCAACTGACAATGTTCCTACGGTAATTAATGCCGGATTAACAATGGATATTGCAGAATTTTGGAATGAAGATGCAGATGCAGACCTCGTTTATGACAATATTGCGTTAGCAGGTGTTTACAATGGAAAGCGATATGCGATGCCTTCCTTTCAATTCTTAAAAGGAATTTTAATCAACCTTGATATTTTTGAAAAAGCTAATTTACAAACGGTTGCAGGTAAGTATCGTATTGATAATGATGGCTATCCAGTCAAAGATTGGACCTTCACTGAGTTTATCAATATTGCCAAGGCCATTAAAAATTTTGATTTAGTGAATACTGAAAATCTCGTCGTTGGAATGGACACCTGGTATGGATCTCCAGACTTTCAACAAGTTTGGCCAACCATGGATAATGCTGCCACCCAATATGATACGTGGAATGGAACTCAGTTTAATTACACCTCACCAAGCTGGATTAGTGCGATGCAAGCCAAGGTAGAATTACATCAGTTGACGGATGGAACAACCACTCGGTTTACTCCTGAAGTTCTTGCTGCTGAAGCCAATGATGAATTACGTACCTACATGATTCAAACTGGCTATTCCGCAATGGATATCGAAGGTTCTTGGCAATTTTGGGTGATTAAAGATGCCATCGATAATCGGGATTTTGAACTTGGGTTTTGGCCTTATCCACAAGGTAGTGCTGGTTTATTTCCTCCGACGATATTAGATTTCCAAGCTGTTTCTTCTCAAACAGAACATCCAGAAGAAGCTTACTTACTCGCAAAATGGATGACCTTTGGTCGTGATGGTTGGGACGCTCGCCTTTCCTTAATGGAAGATGACCGTGAAGAAGCAATTGCCATTGGTGAAACCCCAGACTTTTTGGACCGCTTTCCAATTGCTGATTATCCAAATATTTGGACTCGTGTTCGTGCTTTAGTCGATGGTATTGAAGGCATCGATGCCATATTTGATCGCATTGAATTTTCAAAACCAGATTTAGATAAGTGGTTACCTGGTTATAAAGATTTCTGGGCTTGGGTGTATGATCCTAACAACCCGAATAATTGGGACAACCTTGTTGCCGCAGGTCCAACTGCTGTGCCAACGTTTGCTGCCGCATGGCAAGCACAAATCAACACGCTTGTTAGTACACAACTCGCTGCATTAGGAACTTAAGATAAACGCAATGGAAGACCTCAACATGAGGTCTTCCTTCGTTGATGAAATAAAAAAATGAAACCAAAGATATCATCCTTCATGACAAAACAATCCGGCATTGGGCTGATTGTTTTTGGCCTTGGGGTGACTGGTTTAATTTTTTTAATTGATCAATCTCCTGCGCCTATGAATCAAACCTTCGACACCTATTCAATGATTAATCCTGACATTGATTATGCTTATCAAAATCAAATCTATGGGATTCCTACTTACACAGCAAAACAACTTTTTTATAAAGAAGCTGGGGTTCCTCAAGTCGGTTTAGCAACCACGTATACATCGTCAACCATGGAAGGCCAATCCGTTAACTCTCAATCTGACCTGTATGGTGACTACGTGTCCAGTTACCATACCCCAGAGGATGTTTTTTTGTTGGCGGCTAATCATACGCTTGAATGGACCTATGAAGGACAAATAAGTGGACTTGTTTCATTTAACTTAGATTATTTTTTACTTGATGACAACACAGAAGATACCAAAATAAGTTTAACGATCAATGATGACTTACAATTTTATGAAAGCCAAGCGTTAATCCTTCCTGCTAATTGGCAATTCGCCACCGAAGAGTTTGCCCTTGATCGCTATGAAAATGAATTACAACCTTTATCAATTAAACAGCGTATTTGGCAATCTCAATCCTTACGCGACATGCGAGCTTTACACGCTTATCCATTTCAGTATTATGTGGAACCAGGTGATGTGATTACTCTTCATTTCGTGAACGCAAACGTTCTCATTGGCCAAGTCTCTCTTCTTACGGTATCGCCATTGATTGACTATGACACGTACCGCCAATCATATTCAAATACAAATGTGGTTGATACTTTATCGATGATTTCAAGTCGGTCGATGGTCTCAAGAACAGATGCTTCCATTCGTTTACGAACAGAACAAGATATTAGTGCTTTGTATTATGACACTCAATTTTTGAGGCTGAACACTATCTTTGGTGACAGTTGGGAACGTGGCGGTCAAGCAATTAAATACGAAGTCAATATTGAAACTGCTGGATTGTATGCGTTGTCTTTCCGTTACCGGCAATATTTACAAAATGACATGATCACCACTCGAAGCATTTACATTAATGATGAGATTCCATTTAAAGAATTTTTAGCGATGGCGTTCCCATACACCATGCAATTCAGAAATCGAACCTTGATGCAAGAAAACGGAACCCCATATTACGTTTTCCTAGAAGCTGGGTTGAACACAATTACCTTAGAAGCAGTGAATTATCCTTATCGCTTTGCAATTGAAACCTTACAATCGGTGATGCAACAAATTCAATCCTTGGCCTTGGCGATTAAACGTTACACCGCAGGAAGTAACGATTTGTATCGTGATTGGGAAATTGAAACGTATTTCCCTGATGCTAAAAATAACCTTATCCAATGGGCTGATCAACTCGATGTCATGTACGAGCAATTGACCAGAATTTCCATCAATGAAAATCCTTCCCAGCTCGCCAATGTTCGAGTCAGTAGTGCTCGACTAAGAACCCTCGCCAATCAAATCAATCGACTTCCTGGATTGATGGTTCAATTTGCCGATGGCGATTCTAGTGTTAATCAAATGCTCGGTGCACTTTTACAAGAGATGATGCGTTCATCATTAGAAATTGAACGAATCATGGTTCATGGAGATGTCACGCTTCCAAGAGCAACTGCAACTTTCTTTCAATCCACGTATGAAGGTGGGGCGCGATTGGTCCTATCGTTTATTAATAACCCTTACTCAGCGACCCAAATGAATGAAGAAGACTTAAATGTATGGGTTAATTTTCCTCGCCCTTACATTGAAATCATGCAAGCAATGGTTGACCAATTTTATCCAGGTCAACGTCAGGTCAAACTTTCACAAATGCCTGATGAAAATAAATTAATCCTATCCAACATTTCAGGCCAATCCCCTGATCTTGCCGTGGGCGTTAACCATTGGATTCCATATGATTTTGCTTCTCGTGATGCGGCATTGGATTTACGTCAATTTGATGGTTATAACGAAGTGGTTGACACGTATGCCAAAGGGGCGATGATTCCTTATGTGTTTGAAGAAGGGGTGTATGGTTTACCCTTAACTCAGAATTTCTGGGTAACTTTTTATCGTCGCGATATCATGGCATCTATTGGCGTAGAAGAAGTTCCACAAACGTGGGATGACGTGATTGGTTTATTACCTTTATTACAAAGTTATGGACTGAATTACTTTTTACCTTTATCCCAGTTTTCTGGATTGAAACCATTTGTTGCTACCTTACCGTTTATCCATCAATTTGGTGGCAGTCTTTACGCTGAGGATGGAATGAGCACCACGATTAACTCAGAAGAAACCTTAAAGGGTATCACCTTGATGGCAGAGTTATTTACGCTTTATAACATCCCAAAATTTGTTGCGAGTTTTTATAATCAATTCCGTTATGGAACCTTACCAATTGGTATTGGTGATTTGGGAACCTATTTATTATTATCAAGTGCAGCGAGTGAACTTGATGGATTATGGGCTATGGATTTACACCCAGGGTATCGCGATCCTGTGACGAATCAAATCAATCGCTCAAGTGCCACTGGTGCTCAAGGGTCGATGATTTTAGCCAATACAAATTTACCTGACGATAGTTGGGATTTCCTCTCATGGTGGATGTCGACACCGATGCAAGCATTGTTTGGCCAAACCTTACAAAGCACCTATGGAAAAACTTATTTTTGGAATTCAGCTAATCTCGATGCCTTTGCCGAATCGAGTATGCCTCAAGAATATAAATCCATCGTTTTAGAGCAATGGGAATTTGCGTTAGAAGCAAGTCGAATTCCTGGGACCTACATGGTTGAACGTGAATTATCTAACGCTTGGACAAACATCGTATTCCAAGGCATTAATCCCCGCCAAGCGATTGATGAAGCGGTGCGAATTTCGAATCGAGAAATTATTTATAAGATGGCAGAGTTTGGTTATACCCTCCAAGGACAAATCCTCAAACCATATCCAGTTCCGACGATTGCTAACATTGATCGGTGGCTAATTGAACATGATTAATCGCATTCTTGATCGGATGAATCGTCCGGCTTGGTTCGTTTTCCCTTACTGGTTTTTATTTGTTGTCTTTATTGTGATTCCTGTGGTTGCTGCGATTGGATTATCATTTACTTTTTTTAATTCCATTCAAACCCCAACCTTTGTTGGTATTAATAATTACATTGAACTCATCACCCTTGATACGGTGTTTATGCGATATGTACTCCCGAACACCTTACGTTTTGCCTTTATTGTTGGTCCAGTTGGTTATGCGTTGTCATTTATGGTTGCGTGGATGTTGTCGCATTTACCAAAAACCCCTCGAACGATTTTAGCGATTATTTTTTACTCCCCTTCGTTGACAGCAGGGGTTGCGATGGCAGCGATGTGGCGAATTATTTTCTCGGGAGATGCCCAAGGGTATTTAAACGCGATTATGCTTGATTTAGGTTTAATTGTAGAACCGATTCAATTCTTACAAAATCCAGATATGTTGATGACGATCATGATTGTGGTTTCACTATGGAGTTCGATTGGCGTAGGCTTCTTGGCAATGCTAGCAGGAATGTTAAATGTTGATCGCACCTTATATGAGGCCGCATACATTGATGGGATTAAGAACTGGTTTCAAGAAATCATTTATGTCACCATCCCATCGATGAAACCTCAATTGATTTTTGGTGCCGTCATGGCCGTGGTCGGGACGTTCCAGGCTGGGGCGATAGGTGTCGCTTTATCCGGAACGAATCCAACCCCCAATTACGCGGGTCAATTGATTGTGAACCATATTGAAGATTTTGGATTCATCCGCTACATGATGGGTTATGCGGCGAGCATTTCTGTCATCTTACTATTGATGGTGTATGCGATTTCAAAAATCACATGGAAATTTTTGGGAGAAAAAGAATAATGCCATCCAAATTTTTAGGCACACAAATCAACCCAGATCGTTTCCATAAAGGACAACTTCCATTTTTTATCATATTGATTGGCTTCTCTATGTTAATGATTTTACCGATTTTATTCATCGTTAACCATGCTTTCAAACCGCAATCAGAATTGTTTGCTTACCCGCCAACATTCTTTGTAAGAAATCCAACCTTTGATAATTTCTTGGAACTTGCGCGGTTGGTCTCAACTTCGGGAATTCCATTTTCTCGTTATGTGTTAAACAGTGTCTTCATCACCGCCATTGGTGTTGGTCTAGCAATATTATTCACTGCTTTATCTGCGTACGGCTTAGCTAAATTACATTTTAAAGGTAAGAAATTATTGTTTGAAATCAATACGATTTCACTAATGTTTGTTCCGATCGCGGTTCAGATACCTCGTTATATTGTTGTTGCCCAATCAGGGATGGTCGATACGTATTTTGCACATATTTTCCCTTTGATTACGATGCCAGTAGCGATGTTTTTAATTAAGCAATTTATTGATCAAATTCCTAATGATTTTATTGAAGCTGCCCGGATTGATGGCGCGAGTGAAATGCAAATTTTCTTTAAGGTCATTATGCCCATGATTTCTCCAGCAGTTGCCACGGTTGGTATTCTTGCCTTTCAATTAATTTGGAATGATACATCTACATCAACTTTATTTGTGAATGATGAAAGTTTACGAACGCTTGCGTTCTTTTTACAAACCTTAACTTCTGGGGTTGGTAACACGATTGCCGGCCAAGGGATGGCCGCTGCTGCATCTTTATTAATGTTTATTCCTAATCTTGTTTTGTTTGTGATTTTACAAAGTCAGGTGATGTCAACCATGGCTCACTCGGGGTTAAAGTAGCATGAAGAAGTGGGTATATGCGCTCGTCTTTGTCTACATTGGGTTACTTTTTCCGCAACGAAGTACCCTAGTGGGATTAACTGATAATGGTTTACCTTATCAAACCTATACGTATGCCTCGAGTCGCCAACAACTCATTCAAACCCAAGATGCTTATTTACCTTTATCGTTAACACAAACCTTAGGAGACTTTTCATTAATTTCTCCTCAAGATGTTTATGTTGATATCAATGACATCATTTATGTTGCCGACAAAGGGACCAAATCTATCATTCGTTATAATTTACAAAGCGATGAGGCTGTTGAAATTGGAAAAGGAGTTCTTAATATTCCCACTGGCGTCCATGTCGATAGTCTTGGTAATCTTTATGTTGCCGATTTTGGCAACAAACGTGCGTATCAGTTTCAAAGAACCAATAACACATACTCTTTAAAAGAAACTTATGAGAAACCAATCAACTCTCCATTTTTTGGTGAGGAGGATCCTTTTGATCCAACCAAAATTGTCACCGATCGAGGTGGTAACGTTTACGTTTTGTTATCAGGAAATGTGAACGGATTAGCTCAATTTAAAAACGATGGTGAATTCTTTGGCTACTTTGGTGGCAATCGAATTCCCGCGACCCTTGATAACACGATTCGTTCTTTACTATTTGATGAAGAAACCAGAAGAAACTTTTTCCAGATTATTCCTAAACCTGTTTATAACATCAGTGTTGATCAAAGTGGACTAATCTTAACCACGACCAAAACCCAAGATGGTTACTTAAAATTAAACATTGCTAATGTAATCTTTAATCAATCTGTTTGGGGATTTGATACCGTTGAAGATTTAGCAGTAGGACCGTACAACACCATTTATGCGTTGACCTCGGATGGATATATTGTTGAGTATGACCCAAATGGATCGGTTCTATTTCTCTTTTCTGGTCCAGACGCAATTGGCCAAAAAGGACTATTTAAACAAGCCAAAGGGATTGCTGTAGATTCACGGAATAATTTATACGCAGTGGATGAAGCCACGGCATCCTTACAAATTTTTATTCCCACAAGCTTTGCAAATTTAGTTCATGAAGCGATTGATTTGTATTTTGATGGTAAATACGGAGAATCTTTAACTCCGTGGCAAAACGTCTTAAAAATGAACCGTTTATTTGATCTTGCAAACCAAGGATTGGGTGATGCTTATTTTGCCTTACAAGATTATGATCAAGCATTAACGTATTATCGCTTGGCACGAGACACAAGAGGTTACTCCAATGCATATTGGGAAGTGAGAAACCAATTCTTGCTTTCGAATGGAAACGCGATTGTTATATTTTTATTAGCAATTGGTTTTTTGTTTATGATTAGAAAGTTAATTCCAGGATTTGCTTGGGTTCAAAGTCAAGTGACTCAAATCAAACAAAAATCAAAGATTCCGACGTGGATTTCTGAACTTCAATTTCCATTCAAGGTGTTCGCTAAACCGGTTGATGGTTATGACGATATCAAACGGTATGGTTCTTTTTCAAATCGAGGGGCTTGGATTTATTTATTGGCATTCTTTGCTTCGTATTTGATTTGGATCTATGAAACAAACTTTTTGTTTAATGGATTGATTCCTTCTGAAATCAACCTAATTGAACAAATCATCGGAGTGTTTGTTCCATTTGGTTTATGGGTTGTTAGTAATTACTTGGTGTGCTCCATTCGTGATGGGGATGGAAAACTATCGGAAGTATTCCAAGCTTCTGCATTAACCTTATTACCGATGATCATTACCTTTCCAATCTTAACCATTATTTCCCACGCCTTG
>JBIIZK010000095.1:0-2926 GCA_044346305.1 Bacilli bacterium | reverse complement strand
ATAAAAAATGAATGATGATATAAACAAGATGGAAAATTTAAAAACATATATTGCGATGATCGTTAGATAATTCAAGTATAATTAATGAATGAAAAAGATTCATATCTTAGTCTTTGCCTCGTTACTTTTTAGCTGCACACCAAACAATCAAAGTCAGTTAGTCTTACCAAGTTCAGTCCAATCCGTGAGTGGGTTAGAAGACATCACGTCGGTGACAGGACACTATTTTAATCCTTTAAAAGGCGTTTCGATAATCACCAACACCGGTGAAGACTATGCAAATCGTCTCCACGTGACCGGACAAGTTGATTTTAGCTTTCCTGGTATTTACTCATTAACCTATCGCTTGGACGAAGGAACCCTACAATATCAAAAGACGAGACAAATTACGATTGCATCGGGAACCTTTGTTCCACCTACTAACCCAAAAAGTTATACCTCACAGTTATTTTCTACCTTAGGAGAAGGGTCTTATCGCACTGGACTTGCTTCCGATATTGCCCATCCTGTGTCCCCAAATTTTATGGAGTTAGATTTACTCGATCGACCTGTGCCGACGAATCAATGGTGGACATCCTTGGCAATGTCCAATTACGGCGGTAGCAATGGGATTTATAATAATCCGCTTCGATCTTCCTTTTCAAATGCAGGTGTTGAAGTCACGCAATCTGGAGAAGGGTTTACCCAATTTTGGAATCCTGAAGGCAATCAAACCATTGCTCAATTTTCGTTAGCCTTAAAAGACTTTCATTTAAAACCTTCGAGTTTAGCAAGTGCGTATCAAACCCGGGTGATTGATTACTCAGCCAACACGATTAAGGTTGCCATGCGTCATCCTAGTAGCTGGCTCGATCATATGGTGGTCACGTACAACCAAGGCTCACCTTATATTTTTGCGGAACTTGGTAATCGTGATCCCTTGATCATCACTGCAGGCACGGATGGAGTGTCTAACTATGAGTATTTTTCATTGGATGGCAATCTGTTGAATGGACGAAGTCTTCAAACTGATGGGTTAATCATTAAACTTCAACAACGACATGTGGGTTACCAAACCAATCCTCCAGCCCAAGTTGGCCAACCGACGTATGCTGATCGATACTTTTTACTTAGCTTACCGAAACAATCCCAAGTGACCATCACCAACACAGGTCACCCTATGGGACTTTTCCATCGTTTATCAATCTTGCTCGGTGAAGGGAACTTGGTTTCTCTTGCTGCAATCAATCACGTTCAAGAAGGTGCTTTTTATCATCAACACGCGTACAATTTACCGCTTCGGGGTCACGGATTATACCGAGTCAATCGCGACACGAATATGATTGAAAATACGATGCTCGTTCAAACCTTAACAACTCGATTAGATTTAAACCCTTTACCTGTGTTGGCGCTGTTGCCTCACCAACATAAATTGGTGAAAGAAGCAGTGACAACATACACGACCCGAACCGTTCGGGGTTTACTCAAGATGTTAATCGGCAACCAGTTTCGTTATGATCTTCGCTTTGATGGGGTTGTCCCAACCTACACGTTACCGAAGAGTCAAACCTTTAGTCGGTCAACGATGACAGAGTACTTACAATCATTAGACGAACAAACCAATCCACTGAATCCGGATAACTTTTATAATTCACCCACGCCTTATTGGAATGGGAAGGCAAATTATCCGTTAGCCCAAGGGGTGATGATTGCCGATCAATTAGGATTAACCGAACTCAAAGAAACGCTGTTAAGTAAACTTAAGGCTCAACTTGTGAATTGGTATACCTATGGTGGCAACGATGATGACCGGTATCTTTATTACAATGACCGTTGGGGAACCACGTATTACTCCGATAATGAATTTAACACGGCAAGTGAAATCTCTGATCATAGTTTTACCCATGGTTATTTGGCATTTGCGTCTGCGGTGGTAGGAAGATTAGATCGCTCATTTTATAACCAATATCGGCAAATGATCTTATTGCTCGCCCAAGATTATATGAACCATGATGCAACCGACACTCGGTTTCCTGTTCTTCGAAGTTTTGATCGTTATGCAGGTCATTCTTGGGCACATGGATTCGCAAGCTTTGCAGAAGGTAACAACTTAGAGTCAACAGGAGAAGCGATCAATAGCTGGGTTGCAGCGTATCATCTTGCCCAATTAGAAAACAATCAAGGGATGATGGATGCTGCCATTTATGGTTATGTCCATGAAACGTATGCTGCGCAGCAATATTGGTTTGATTATGATCAAGATATATGGAGTCAAAAATATCGAGAATATGCTGGTGTTGCTGGAATCGTATGGGGTGGCAAATATGATTATGCAACTTGGTTTGGCGCTAATCCAACTTTCATCTATGGGATTCAATGGATTCCAACTGGAGAATACTTAGCCAGTTATATCACTGGATCTACGAAAAAAGCAAGGTTAACGGCGATATATCAAAAGTATCTCAATGCGAAGCGTGGGGCGGTGGATCGTTGGTTTTCATATATGTTGCCAGTTCAAACACTTGTCAATCCTGGTGTAGGGTTAAATCTATTTAATGCTAACCAAATCTTAGCGGATGAATATCCAGCGGAACTGTCGATGGCGTATTACATGATTCAAGCTTTACAAGATTATCAATACAAGGTCGATGATGCTTACATGCGCATTCATCCTTTTGTCAGTAGTAGTGTGTACTTGAATACCAGCAATCAACGGATTGCTTTGGTGTATAACGCTCACGAAAGTCAACAAACCATCACCTTTGTGGTGAATGGAAAAACACAAAACCATACGATTCGTGGACTTGGATTTGAAACCATTACACTTACATAAGCAGGAATCTATTGACTTCAAATATCGATGAACTAATTGTTTTTGTTTTCTCTTGCTCCTACAACATAATTTGGGAACTCTACTTTACACAGACCTTAAGGTGTCTTATTCCTA
>JBIIZK010000094.1:0-2960 GCA_044346305.1 Bacilli bacterium | reverse complement strand
ATGGCCTTGATACTTTTGAAACCAAAGAACCTGAAGAATTACTGGTCCAAATCACGTTTGAAACCTTTGTCGTTGATCTTTGGGTGACCTCATTGATCTCTACAAATTTCACTGAATATAAGAGTTTTTCTATGAGTTTCTACTTAGGATTAAGCAGCCGAAATGGTTAAAGCATTCTCACCAATTTCTTGGGGTGCACTCCAGCTAAAAAACCGAATCGTCATGGCGCCGATGTGCATGTATAGTGCTGATGAAAACGGATTTGTTTTGCCATTTCATTTTGCCCATTACACCGCGCGAGCTTATGGTGGTGTGTCCATGGTTATCACCGAAGCAACGTCAGTGGAAGCCCGGGGAAGAATCTCTGTTCAAGATCTAGGCATTTATGATGATCGTCATGTGTCAGGATTAAAAAGATTAGTTGATGAAGTTCATGTTGCCGGTAGCCTCATCGCCATTCAGTTGGCCCATGCTGGAAGAAAGTGTGGTGTCAAAAATCACACGTCAATCGCTCCAAGCCAAATCACATTTTCTCAAGATTATGCCGTTCCTGCTGCGATGACCATTTCTGATATAAAACAAGTCATTCACGCATTCCGTGATGGAGCAAGACGTGCCCAACTTGCAGGATTTGACGGGATTGAAATTCATGGAGCACACGGATATTTAATCAATCAATTTTTATCTCCCTTGTCCAATTTTCGTCAGGATGAATACGGCGGAAGTTTAGACAATCGTGTTCGATTTTTAAAAGAAATTCTACAGGCTGTTCGCACGGTATTTAAAGGTGAGGTGTGGGTTCGGCTTTCTGCGGATGAATATGCAGAAGGCGGACATCACCTACAAGACACCATTGACGTCCTGCGATTGATCCAACCCATGATTGCTGGGGTGAATGTTAGCAGTGGCGGGGTTATTCCTTTCCCTATCAAACCAAGTCCTGGCTATCAATTGCCTTTATCTCGTGGCATCCAAGTTGCTGGTATCCCAACCATCGGTGGAGGTTTGATCACCACGATGGAAGCGATTGAAGAAGCATTAGAAAAAGACGCGAGCCTTGTGTATTTAGGTCGACCATTATTACTTAACCCTTATTTTGTCTTACAAGAAATAAAAAAACATTCGCCTGAACGCATCTTAAAAGCTTACCAACGAGGATAGTTTGGTTCATATTTTTTTCAGGTGCATCAAAAAGAAGTATATTAATACAAGCGTTATTTGAAATCCAAGCCAACAAACTATTTAATGTAAAAAAATTGATTGGATAAATCATTCTAGTGGGTTTGATTTTCCCATTTACTAATGATCATGACTTTTTAGCTAGTCACAACCCAAAGATTAGTTTTAACCTTTGCAATCAACAAATGTATAATTATGTTAATGATAACCAATGGCAGTGTTTTTCAACGCTACGAAAAGAAGTTTTTACTTACCAAAACTCAATATGAAAAACTTTTAGTGACCATTCATCGATACATGCGGTTAGATCCGTATTGTAAAGATGGAAAGACTTACCATCTTAGAAACGTTTATTTTGACACCCCCGACCATCAACTCATTTCGCTCTCTTTGTTAAAACCCGACTTTAAAGAAAAACTTAGAATCCGTAAATATGGCGTCCAGGGAGATGGAACCAATTTAGTGTTTTTGGAAGTAAAAAGGAAAATTAAAGGGATTGTCACCAAAAGAAGAGCGTCTTTATCCTTATTAGAAATCGATCAATTCATGCAAGATAAAATTATTCCAGAACGAGACAATTATTTTGATCACCAAATCCTTAATGAACTGAATTACATGACCAAAATCTATCAATTAAGAAAAGCAGTCTTTATTGAATACAATCGCTTGGCTTTCTTTGATCGTGAAGATGAAGAGTTTAGAGTAACGTTTGACCAAGACATCTACACACGATATGATAATTTTGATTTTGAAAGCAAAGTAAAAGGAATTCCTTTACTTGCTAAAGATATGGTGCTGATGGAAGTCAAAGTTGGTGAAGCCATGCCTTTATGGTTTGCGAAAGCTTTGGCGAAACAAAACATTTATCTGAATTCTTTTTCAAAATATGGCAAGGCATATGAATATAGTCTTGCAAAGGAGATCGAAAACGATGTTTGATAATTTAAATACTCAGTTGGATAGTTTGGTTGCCATTGCGGTGGTGGTGATGATGTCGTCAGTCATCCTAGGGATAGCCCTTGCATACTTTTATATGTTCATTAAAAGAGAAGACGGCTATGTGTCTGATTTTCCTTGGACGATGGCGATCATGCCTCCCGTGGTTGCTGTGTTGATCATCATGTTGTCAAATAACTTGGCTGCCGGTATCGCAGTCGGGGGTTTATTCGCCTTGACCCGGTTTCGCTCGAACCAAAGAAACACTGAAGATATTGCCTACGTGTTACTAACGGTTGTTATTGGGGTGATTTCTGGAACAGGCTACGTCGCATTTGCAGTTATTTTTACGTTATTTATGATGTTGGTGATTCTTGGATTGTATTTTGTCAAATTTGGAAAAACTTCAGAAAAAAATCTGACGTTAAGGATTGTTGTCCCTGAAAGTTTAAACTATGAAAATCTTTTTGATGATTTGCTTAAAAAGTACTGTCTATCCTATGCGATTAATCGTGTCAGAACGATCGATTTTGGAACCTTGTTTGAATTGACATATCACCTTGTGATTAAAAAAACGACCAAGCAAAAAGAGATGATGGATCAACTAAGACAACGTAATGGTAATCTCACCATCACCTTAACAGTACAACGCTTTAATCAGGTTGATTAAGCATGCTGCTCTTCGCCTTGTCGCTTGCACTTATTCTTCCAGTTTCACCGCCACTTTCAATGGATGATTCAATCACCATGAACTTTGTCATTCTTAACGATGACCAATCCAAATCGTTTTCCTTATCAGAAGGAGACATTTTTCTTGCACCACCAACCGATTTTATTTTAAGGGA
>JBIIZK010000092.1:0-2965 GCA_044346305.1 Bacilli bacterium | reverse complement strand
ATAAGGGAATCACTTTATTGATGATTGAAAATTATCGTAGTGAATTAATTTGGGACATGTTCATGGCTAACGATTACGTTCAAACTGGGTTATCTGTCCTTGGATTTACCACGGTACAATAACCCCTTGATTATGTAACCGCTTTCACTTATAATTTATTTATCGAAACGTTTCAATTAGAGTGATCAAACTAATTTTATTCGATGAATACAGTAGTTTGTCAATCTAGGTTGAAATAAAATCATGACGTCCTTTGAGGAGAGGACTGCCGTGATCATTGACATCATTATTCATAAGTAAAGGAGAACATCATGAATAAAAAACAAGTGCTGACCATGTCGACTTTAGCTGCTTTATTCCTTGTTGCATGTGGAGAAGCTTCCTCACTTCCTTCGTCGCAACCCTCGTCCTCGTCCTCAACGCCTGCCTCTTCATCCAATAACATTGACCCAAATGAAAAATGGGGCATCGTCAATGGTGACTTCCAAGATGAAACAGATGCGTTTACTTTCCAATCTGCTGGATGGAATGCTTTTATTGGTGGTGAAGTTGATGCCATTGTTGCTGCCGCATCTTACAAAACAGAAGGTACAAACAAATACGGTGCATTAACGACGACGTCCATTGGAGAACCAACTCAATGGTGGCATGCTCAATTAAGACAGAATGGCGTTTATTTATATTCTGGAGCCTCTTATATTCTTAGCTTTAAAGTCCGAGCTGCTGCCGCTCGTACCATCCGTGTCACCATTAAGGATGGTGGCCTATCCGCTCGAGCAATTAACGAAGTTCCTGTTGCAATTGGAACTACTTGGGAAACCAAGACGATTAATTTCTCGCCTGCATCGGATGGTGTTAATTCTGAATTACAATTTGGGATCGGCCCAGACTCATTCTTACCAGCTGACTTAGTTGGCTTTGCAAGAAACTTTGCCGAAGTTCATTTAGATGATGTCAAAATTGAATTAGGTGAACCACTTCCAAATCAAGCCCCATCTATTAGCGGTGGTGATTTACTTGCTAAACCAGGTGAATTACTCCTCGTTAAATCAGGCTTGGTTGTCCGTGATGATTATGATAAGAACTTATCAATCACTGATGTGACCGCATTGGATATTACCCAAGGTACAAAATTAAATGCTGCAAGTCCTGCTGCAGGATTTTATACCTTCCTCTACACAGTCAAAGACTCAGAAGGATTAGTCGCGACTCACCAACGGCAAATCATTGTCACAGATCCAAACCAACTCATCAATAACACTCAATTCAACCAATTTAATTCATCTGGTATGCCAAATGGTTGGAGCAAGTGGAACGATGACAATAATGGTGGACAAGCTATTTCTGCTGGTGTACGTCCAATCCTCTTACCTGAATCTTTATTAGGAAATTTAGGTAACGGCAACTTTGAAGAAAATGAAGATTTTTCTGACAATTTCAACTGGGCAACCTTTCAAGGTGATCCAGTCGTTGATGGAATTCGCTCGACATTCAGCCAAGTTGCAGAATCCGGTAATTCTCACATGAAATTTGTGACAGCAGAAGTGAGTGCAGACACTCAATTCTGGCATGCTCAATTACAAGCTCGTAATGTCCGTATTCCTAAAGGTAACTTTACCTTAGAATTTAGAGCTAGAGCTGCGACAGTAAGAACCATTCGTGTTGCTTTAGCAGGCGGTGGTATTGTTGCAGAAGGTCGCGCAATTAACGAAGTTCCAGTGCTTTTATCAACTGCTTGGACAACATATAGAATAGACTTTACCGCAACTGCCCATTCATACGGATCACAATTACAATTCTTCTTTGGTCCAGATTCAATGTTACCAGAAGCCTTAGTAGCACACGCTAGAAAGACTAGTACTGTTTATCTAGATGATGTCACATTCCGTTATCCTAATGCCAATTCTCCAGTGGCAACCATGATTCCAACAATGGCCATTGATTTATTAAGAATCGGTGCCACCGGAATGCCATGGGAAAACCAAATTAAGTATAATGTTCCTTTCTTCGCTGGAAAATATAAACTTAATTTCAAGGCGAGTGCCGATGTTGCTCGTCCAGTGATGCTCGTTGCTGAAGGTGATGGCGGTGTTCAGCAACCTCGCTTTGGTGCGGTTCCACAATTAACCCCAACCCCACAATCTTTCACGTATGACATTACCTTTGCAGCAGACGCAAAGAATGCAAGCTACTTCTTAGCATTTTTCATGGGTTCATATAAGAACTATGCTGATTTCAAAGGCTGGTGGCCAAATATCGAAAATACCAGCTTATCTGAATCGAACAACGTCTTAACAACCGTTTATCTCTTCGACTTTACGTTAACGAAAGTGAACTAAATTTTAGTTTGTAATTGTTGATTGGGGATATGGATGAAACCATATCCCCTTTTTTAAGGAAAGTGAAGGCATCTCAGACCTGTGAAAAAAAATGAATTATTGATTCAATCGATCGAACAAACAGGTGTGACATTCTTTCAAGATTTTACTAACTTTAAAGGTGATCAAGCGGATGGATTAACGGTTGACCATACTGGAGATTTATTACTAAGTTCTATCGCAAGTACAGGTTATTTCTTATCAAGTTTGGTGATAGGGGTTGCCCGGGGATATTTACAACGTTCCAAAGCTATCCTTCAAGCCAAAACAACTTTAAGAACCTTGCTCAATCATGTTCCTCATTACCATGGTTTTTTTGCTCACTTCTTAAATATTAAAACAGGTGAGCGGCATAAAAAATCTGAGTTTTCTACTATTGATAGTGCCTTGGCGTTTAATGGTGTTATAACGGTGGATCAATACTTTAAGGATCCTGAAATCTCTGAATTATCTCATCAAATTTTAAAACGAGTGAATTGGGATATTTTAATTCACCAACGAGCAGAAAAAACTCATTTTTATATGGCGTATAATCCTGATGCTGATGGGGATTATGTTAATGGAAAACCTGGATATATTCATCATTG
>JBIIZK010000091.1:0-2978 GCA_044346305.1 Bacilli bacterium | reverse complement strand
GATGGTAAACCGTTCATTATTCAACACCTTAAGTCTCGCTTGTTGTTAATTGATGGCCAACAAAATGTATTGGCGATTTATGATCGTAGTGAAGGTAATGTCTTCAAGCCCGTGAGAGGTTTATTTTAATGCAAATTTGGGAAACTGATTTATCAACTTCACCATTGCTTCATTCTCAGTTAACCATCTGCCTAGGTTATTTCGACGGTATTCATCTTGGACATCAGCAACTTATCAAACAAGCAAAGTCTTTAGGTCATCCTATCGCGCTATTAACCTTTGACCGTAACCCAAAACCAAACCGGGAAATTCAACAATTAACGCCTATTCATACCAAAAAAAAGTTATTTCAATCGATGGGTGTTGATTTCCTTATTGTTGTTCAGTTTTCAGAACAAGTTAAATCCATTTCCCCAAGAAACTTCTTAAACTTTCTTGCAAACATTGGCGGAAAACAATTGGTATGTGGACCTGATTTTTCATTTGGAAAACTTGCTGAGGGTAACATAGCTTTGATTAAACAAGATCCTCGCTTTCATCTTCACGTTGTTCCTCACTTACTCGTTAAAAATCAGAAAGTTTCTACTCGCGATATTGTTGCCTCTCTTGATCAAGGGAAATTGGATTTAATACCAGCTCTGCTAGGCAGACCTTATAGCGTGGAAGGCTATGTCGGCAAAGGGCTAGGCGAAGGTAGAAAAATGGGCTATCCTACTGCCAATATTGTTTTAGATGCACCATACTATTTACCAAAAAATGGAGTGTATATAACCCTGATTAAAATAGATGGTCATACCTATTATTCACTAGCAAGTTTAGGATTCCATCCTACTGTTGCCAAGCTAGATCACCCAACCTTAGAAGTATTTGTTCTTAATTACCAGGGAAATTTATATGAAAAGTATGTTGAAGTAGCTTTTTTATATTACTTAAGAAATGAGCAAAAATTCTCATCCAAAGATGCGCTTGTCCATCAAATGGATATCGATAAAGCTACTGCATTGAGGATGCAAGCAACTTTACCGAGAGAATTTTAGTTGCATTTCACTGATAAAAATCTATAATCATTTTAGACCTTACTCGATGTTCACCGGAGTTTCCACTTGGTGATCGCTGAAAAGGCCAAATTAATAAAAGAGGAGGAAACACCATGAGCTTAACCAAAGACCAAGTCAGCACCTTAGTCAAAGATTTCGGAAAATCTACGACGGATACTGGCTCGCCACAAGTGCAAATCGCGTTACTTACCGAACAAATCAAAGAGTTAACCGATCACTTAAAATCTCATAAGAATGACCATCACGGTCGTCGGGGATTATTGGTCTTAGTCGGTCGTCGCGGACGGTTACTAAAATTCTTAGAAAAAACCAACCGAGATTCATATCTTGTCTTAATCGACAAACTCGGCTTACGCAAGTAATGCTAAATAAAAACCATTCGAAATCGAATGGTTTTTTTATTTGCTACAATATATAAAAGGACATTTTTATGAATTTATTAAGTCGATTTCTTGAGTACGTCAACATTGACACCCAATCTGATGCCGATTCATCGACTATACCTTCGACTGCGAAACAATTCAATCTCATCAACTTATTAAAAAAACAGCTTCAAGAATTAGGGGTTAAGGATATCAGGCTAGACCCAACTGGTAATCTATATGCAACCATTCCAGGCAACGTTCGTGGTCAAATCCCCTCCATTGGCTTAATGGCCCACGTTGACACCGCTTCGGAGATGTCGGGAGCAAATGTGAAGCCCCAAGTCATTGAAAATTATGATGGTAAAAAAATTTTACTGAATAAATCTAGTCAAATTTATTTAGATCCTAACGTTTTTCCTTCTTTAAAGCTTCATCGAGGAAAAACCATTGTCACCACAGATGGAACAACCTTATTAGGAGCGGATGATAAAGCAGGGGTAGCGATTATCATGACCCTGGTTGAATCGGTGATGAAACAGCCTTTTTCTCATGGCCCCATTCAGATTGGGTTTACATGTGATGAAGAAATCGGTCGAGGGGTTGTCCATTTTGAACCTAAACAATTCAAAGCAGATTTTGCCTATACCCTTGATGGTGGTCCCATTGGAGAATTTAATTTTGAAAACTTTAATGCCTCGAGTGCAGTAGTTCAAATTAAAGGAAAAGCAATTCATCCAGGTTCTGCCAAGAATCAAATGGTGAACAGTCAAACCATTGCTGCTGCGTTTCATTTAGCTTTACCCCGTTTAAAAACTCCTGAACAAACCGAAGGATACCAAGGATTTATTCATTTAACAGAAATCATTGGTAGTGTTGAAAAAACGGAATTGAGGTATATTCTTCGTGACCATAATCTCAAGGAATTAAAGAAATTAGAGGCAGTTATACAGAAAGTTGCTAAAAACTTCAATCACCAACATGGTAAGAACACCGTTGCAGTGATTATTAAGCCAAGTTATTTGAATATGAAACCATTGGTTGAAAAGCACCCAGAAATTTTAAATCGGGTTTATAAAGCGTATAAAAAGTTAGGCAAGAAAGTAAATCCATCCCCCATTCGCGGTGGAACCGATGGTGCCAATTTAACTGTGAAAGGCGTACCTACCCCAAATCTAGCGACTGGTGGGGAAAACTATCATGGAAAATTTGAATTTCTCGTCGTGGAAGATGCCTTATTTATGGTTGAATTATTAAGAGAGATTTTACGTTTACCTTCCTCTGATATGGTATAATTTCAAGGTTATAAAAAGGAAAGAGGCAAATATGGCAAAGAGGACATTTTCGTTAGATTTTTATGGTAAGAAACTCATGGTTGAAACCGGAGAACTTGCTAAACAAGCAGATGGTGCTGTCTTAATTCGTTTAGATGAAACCGTTATTTTATCAACTGCAGTCGCTAGCGACGAAGCAAAGGATGGGGATTTCTTCCCATTAACTGTCGTTTACGAAGAAAAACAATACGCCGTGGGTAAAATCCCTGGTTCATTTTTAAGAA
>JBIIZK010000090.1:0-3009 GCA_044346305.1 Bacilli bacterium | reverse complement strand
GTCTTGCTTGATGAAGCAGGTTTAAAATTTGTTAATTCTACCACCACTCCTACTCCAGATGCTGCTAAAAATGAAGTTGCTTATAAAGTAGTGAGCGGACACCAAAACTCTGTTTTAGCTTTGCTAAACAATGAAGTTGATGGCGTCTTTACGTTCATGGATGCACGTAGCCATCCAACCTCTTACAACGCTTGGAATGAAGCCAATCCAGGGAAAACTGTTATTGGTGAAACCAAAGCCGTTGCTCTAACCCCAGCAATTTATAATGACACTATTTCTACCGTTACATCTTTAAGTGAAGACTTAAGAGAAGCGCTCGGCCAATCTTTCATCGATGTGGTTGCCACCCCAGCTGGTGGAGAAGCATTAGCAATTTATAATCACACTGGCTATTTATTCGCAAATGATGAAGACTATGATGGTGAACGAGCGGTGTATCGTTTCCTCAACCCAATTGCTGCTTAATTCTTAATCATAAAAAAACATTCACCATGATTCAATTTGTCAATGTTAGCAAAATTTATCCAGGTGGCGTCCAGGCCCTGGATCATGTTAATTTGACGATTAATCGTGGTGAATTTGTTGCAATCATTGGTTTATCTGGGGCAGGTAAATCTACATTATTACGCTCAATAAATAAAATGCAATCCATCACCGCTGGTGAAATTCTCATCGATGGGGTTAATTTAACAGGATTAAAAGGGAAAGCATTAAGAGAAGTTAGAAGTCGTATTGGTATGATTTTTCAATCCTTTAATTTAGTCAAACGAATGTCGGTTTTTAACAATGTTTTAACTGGGAGAATTGCATTCAATTCAACATTTAAAACCTTGTTTGGAATCTTCTCAAAAGCGGATCAAGTTACTGCATTAGAAGCATTACAAACAATGGGTATTTTAGATAAAGCTTTTGTTCGAGCTGACAAACTTTCTGGCGGACAACAGCAACGGGTAGCACTAGCTCGCGCCCTTACCCAACAACCTAAGTTAATCCTTGCCGATGAACCTGTTGCTAGTTTAGATCCAATTACTACTATTCAAGTCATGGATGATTTTCAAAGAATTAATCGTGACCTTGGAATGACGATTGTTGCCAACATGCATCACGTTGATTTGGCAATGAAGTATGCAAGTAGAATCATAGGAATAAAATCTGGGAAAATAATTTATGATGGCCCAACAATTGGATTAACGGAAGTTGTCCTTGCACAAATCTATGGTCGGTCCTTAAAACATGATGAAATCCTTGGCAATCGATCCAAATAAAAAAGTTCTTATCCTTAGGGATGGAACAATTGTTAGAAAACCTTTCCCAATTACTTTCGTTTATATTGGGATAACAATCTTTGTCACCTTCTTGTTTTCTTTTTTTATTACTTTTAATCCCCAAACGATCAACCTTACTG
Source organism: Bacilli bacterium (assembly GCA_044346305.1). GTDB lineage: Bacteria > Bacillota_I > Bacilli_A > RFN20 > CAG-826 > UBA970. The sequence goes on along the minus strand of JBIIZK010000090.1, from coordinate 1,604 downwards.
AATTAGGTTCAATCATTGTAAAGTTATTTACACCAAAACCAGGCCGCACATGGGAAATGTATTTTTCTTATATGTTAACTTTGGATAAGCCTTTGTTGGATACGATTCAAATGAGTTTTGCCGGTACCCTAATTGGATCCTTACTTGCAATTCCCTTCTCTATATTCATGGCATCTAACATTGTAAAGACAAAGTGGATTTTCCGCCCAGTACGTTTTTTTACTAACTTATTTCGAACTATTCCTCAATTACTGTTTGCATTGATTGGTGTTTTTATTGTTGGATTAGGTTTGCTTGCTGGCATTATCGCCATCACTTTGTTTTCATTTGGAATCATGGCGAAAATGCTTTATGAATTAATTGAAGTTGTTGACATGGCTCCTTATGAAGCGATTGAAGCCACAGGAGCAAATAAAACAAAAGCTTTTTTTTACGGAGTTATTCCACAAATTCTTCCATTATTTTTTAGTTATTTGATTTACATATTTGAAATCAATATTCGCGCCTCTGCTATTCTGGGTTACGTTGGCGCGGGTGGAATTGGTAGTGTAATCAAAGATAATGTGTTATATAACTATGATCGGGTTGGGGCCACGATTGTCGTCTTACTTTTATTTATCTTGTTCATCCAGTTTTTATCAACAACTATACGAAGGAAACTACAATGAACGCAAATATCAAAAAGACCCTTTCAAAAAAACCAAAGAACTATATTTTTTATACTTTGCTCTTTATAGCTTTTGCAATGAGTCTGTTCCAATCCTTTCAGGGATCAACCATTAATTTCTTACGCTTAGAATCGTTAGGAATTAATTTACGTATCATGTTTCAAGGATTAGTCGATATTCAATGGGATTTCTTTTTTGGCCGAGGAGTTTATCGGTTCACTGAAGGTGTTATCTATTTAGTTTTACAAACTGTTGCAATTGGATTTATTGGAACATTAATTGGAACTATTGTTGCAGTGCCTTTTGGATTTCTTGCCAGTGAAAATCTTATGGGAAAAAAACTATCTTCTTTTGGAGACTTTTTACTAACATTAATTCGTGTCTTTCCGGAAATCATTCTCGCATTGATCATAGTTAAAGGATTTGGAATTAATGCTTTAACTGGTGTGATCACAATTGGACTACACTCAGTTGGGATGATTGGCAAATTATTTTCTGAGTCAATTGATAACATGGACAGAGGCCCGATAGAAGCGATTCAGTCCTTTGGAGGAAGTAAGGTTGACCAAGCTCGTTACGGAATCATTCCCCAAGTTCTCCCGGAATTTATCTCAATTGCATTGTATCGTTTTGATATCAACGTTCGGTCTGCTACTGTCTTAGGTATCATTGGGGCAGGTGGCATAGGAACATCATTAATTTTAGCAAGTGAAAACTGGAATTGGGATATTTTAGGAACCATATTATTTGCAATAATTATCATGGTTTTATCAATAGACTATATTAGCAACACCTTAAGAAAAAAATTAATTTAATTCTGCTAACATCCCTAAGTTAAATCGGTTAATATATAAATAATGGCAATCAATACTTTCTTCTTAGAGGAATCAATTGTTTTATGGCTAATTGTTTCACTAATTTGTGTATTTTTTTTAC
>JBIIZK010000089.1:0-3012 GCA_044346305.1 Bacilli bacterium | reverse complement strand
GGTCATGATTGAAGAAAGAAAAAAACGGGATCATAGAAAATTAGGTAAAGAGCTAGGATTGTTTATGATTTCTGACTATGGACCAGGTTTTCCTTTTTGGTTGAACAAAGGAATGATTCTAAGAAAAACATTAGAAAATTTTTGGATTGATATCCATCGAGCTGCAGGTTATCAACTAGTGCAAACCCCAACCATGTTATCAAAGGAACTTTGGGAAACTTCTGGGCATTGGAAAAATTATCGTGATAACATGTATGTTTCCGAAATCGATGACAAAGAATTTGCGATTAAACCAATGAATTGTCCTGGAAGCATGCTTGTGTATAAAAATGAATTTTACTCCTATAAAGATTTACCAATACGAATGGGTGAATTAGGAAGTGTCCATCGTCATGAAGCAAGCGGAGCACTCTCTGGATTATTCCGTGTCCGTAATTTCACTCAAGATGATGCTCATATTTATTGCACACCAGAACAATTAGAAAGTGAAGTCAAAGAAATTGTTAAACTATTTGACTTTTTTTATAAAAAAGTTTTCCATATTGAATATGAGGTCTATTTATCAACTCGCCCTGAAGAAAAATTTATTGGCACCTTAGAAACTTGGGAAAAATCTGAAAAGGCTTTGGGTGATGCCTTAACTGGGATGGGGAAAACCTTTAAAATTAATCCAGGAGATGGGGCGTTTTATGGTCCAAAACTTGATTTTAAATTAAAGGATTCAGTTGGTCGAACTTGGCAATGTGGGACGGTCCAACTCGACATGAATAACCCAGAACGATTCGACTTAACGTATATTAACGAAAAGAATGAAAAAGTTAGACCTATTATGCTTCACCGTGTTGTCTATGGATCATTAGAACGTTTTATTGGCATCTTAATCGAACATTACGCTGGGGCATTCCCAACTTGGTTAGCACCGGTGCAAATTAAAATTTTACCTGTGAATCAAAGTTTCCACTTAGATTATAGTTACGCCTTTAAAAAAGCTGCTGAAAAATTAGGTCTCCGTGCAGAGGTTGACGCAAGTAACGAAAAACTTGGTTATCGTATTCGTAATGCCCAAGTCGAAAAAGTCCCTTATTCGATCGTGATTGGGGATAAAGAGCGGGATGGTTATATGGTCACTTACCGTCCTTACGGTTCAGAAACACAAACCACCGTCAGCATGCAAGCATTTCTTGAGATGGTTGCCAAAGAAGTGACGGACATTACTAACCTAAGGATTGAATAATTGACTTGTTGTCTAGTTATGGTATATTAATCCTTGTAAAAATAGAAAGTAGAGGCGTCCGCTTCTCACCTGATTCTGATTCAGAATGGGTCAATCGCTAGAACTTAAACCTTCTATGATTGTTATTGGACGCTTCATGCGTCCATTTTTATTTAAAAGGGAGTGTGATCAACATAGCGTACATGAATGTACCCGTAAGACCAGATAAAAGAAACAATGGTGATCTCGTCAATAACCAAATCCGTTTTGCCCAGGTGCTAGTCATCGATCAAACCGGCAAACAACTTGGGGTGATGAATAGTTACCAAGCGAATCAACTCGCTGAACAAGCAGGCTTAGACTTGCTATGCGTTGCTCCTGGAGCCAAACCTCCAGTCTGCAAGATTCTCGATTATGGTAAATACCGCTTCGAACAACAAAAGAAAGCTAAAGAAGCAAAAAAGAATCAACATATCATTGAAATTAAAGAAATTCAAATCAGTCCGCAAATTGGTGAACATGACTTGCAAGTCAAAGTCAAAGCGGCGATTGGATTCTTCGAAGCAGGAGATAAAGTAAAACTCGTTCTCCGCTTTAAGGGTCGCCAAATGGCCCACCAAGAAATTGGAACTGAAATGGTTAATAAGTTTATCGAATCTGTCAAACACGTATCCATTGTAGAAAAACGACCAGAACTTGAAGGAAAACTCCTCACCACGTTCTTGGCCAGTAACATTAAAAAGTAAAGGAGCCTTCATGTATGGCAAAAAAATACAAATTAAAATCTAAACGTGCATTAATGAAACGCATTAAAATTACCAAGAGTGGTAAGTTGATGCGGAAATCCGCTTATACCGGTCACTTATCTCGTAACAAGTCAACCAAGCAAAAACGTCATGCTAGAAAATCACGCCAAATCTCGGCTTCCGACTACAAGCGCATCAAAGCCTTGTTGGGTCGCTAAGGAGGAATAAACCATGAGAGTAAAAGGTGGAACCGTTAGTCGTGCTCGTCGCAAACGTGTATTGAATCGAGCTGAAGGTTACTTCGGCGCAAGACACCGCTTATTTAGAACTGCTAAACAAGCCGTCATGAAGGCTCGCTTGTATGCATACCGTGATCGCCGAAAAATTAAATCCGAATTTAGAAAATTATGGATTAAGCGCATCAATGCTGCAGTCAGAACCTATGAACTATCCTATAGTCAATTCATGTTTGGTTTAAAGCAAGCAGGAATTACGGTCAACCGTAAAATGCTTTCTGAATTAGCAATTCATGATGTCAATAGTTTCAAAACCTTAGTAGAAACTGCAAAAAAACATATTAAGGCTTAGGCAACAGTAGCCCAATTAAAAAGCTCAGCGATGCTGAGCTTTTCTTATTTCTGATTGGTTGGAACGATCATTTTCTTAAGAAGATTATTCGCTTCAGCATAAGCCTTTTCAAACTTACCTTCAAAGAAAGCCTGTTCTGCAAGGGCAATGATTTTTTGATTATCAGAGGTCCGATGCCGATCTTTATTTGCAGTTAATAAAAGTTTTTCTGTTTCTAATGCAAGCTTGATGGTGGCATGAACGCGTTGAACTAATGATTGTCCTTCTTGTTTAATCAAATTTAGGTTTTGTTGAACGACATTCATATCGATAGGCAACAAACTTAGGGCATCAACAATTTGTTTTAAATGTTGATAGAATTTTGTTAATAAAGGGTAATACTGATCAATAAGAATCTGCATGTTTAAATCATCCAAAGCTTTTTCTGCATCTTTAAACTGTAGGAAATATTGATTCACGGAGGCA
>JBIIZK010000014.1:0-11095 GCA_044346305.1 Bacilli bacterium | reverse complement strand
ATTCGAACTCATGGTTTCAGTTGTGCAGCTAGCGAGCAAAGTTAACAAGAGTATCGGGGTGAACTTGTTCATATTGTTAAGTATCTTTCTATCATTGCTTCAATGGCAGGCATCAAGCCGTCATAGGTTTCCGTAATGCCAGTTCGACCAGCATTCGCTCGTTGTAAGATGGCCACCACTTCAGAAAAACTTGCTTGAGTTCCAACGAGTTGAGCATTGAGTGCGTTAAATTGTTTGACCCCAAAATTGGTGTGTTCACGATGTGATAAAATCGAAAAACCTTTGAATTGGTTATCAAAGACACTTAAGCGAAAGACCACTGAATCTTTGCCACTATCGCCATCAACCGTTGCTTGAAAGACAAAACCCTTTGTTACATTAAGTTGTTTTAATTCATAGATGACATCAATCCCAACATTTTCTTCCTCTTCTGTGATGACAACAGATTCAATATCAAAGGTATTTCTAACTGATCCAGAGATCACAACGTCCCAAGTTTCATCTAAGGATGTATCGACAGGAGTTGATGTCACTCCACAAGATGATAGGAACAAAACAAGTAGACTTAGCAATGGTAATTGTTTCATATTGCGATTATTATATAAAAAGAGAATTTAAATCGCACGAAAGATGCTTACATCATGAAGAAAGAACAAATCCAAAAAATTAAAGAACAATACTTAACCATGATTGATAAAAAAAATTTTGATCATTTTATCAATCCCGATATTCTTCGACTGGATGACGGTCTCGCTGAAGTTCGCTGGCTTCCTCAACCAGAACACCTGAATCGCTTTGGTGCGATTCATGGCGGCGCATTAGCGGGTTTAATTGACACAGTGGCATCGATTGCGTCGCTAACCAAACTAAAAAGGATTGTGACCATTGAGTTAAATATTTCTTATATCAAAGCAGCGACTATTTCTACCAAAGTACTTGCAAAAGGTGTTGTGATACAAGCCGGGAAATCATTAATTCGAACCACAGTCGAATTGTTCAATGAGGACAATCAATTAATCACACGGGGTAATCTCACCTTCTTTATATTGGGAGAACTAATCTTATGAGTACCATGCCGCCAGCATTAGGTGGAGTCCATCACGTCACTGCGATTACGAGCTCCTCTCGTGATATATACGAATTCTTTACTCGCATCCTTGGATTAAGACTCGTTAAGAAAACAGTGAATCAAGATGACGTTCGCGCTTACCATCTTTTCTTTGCAGATGACCGAGGAAATCCTGGAACAGATATGACGTTCTTTGAGTTTGGTCAAAGTCAAAAAGCAGTTCGGGGAACCAATGAAATCTATCGAACTAGTCTTAGGGTGAAAGACAACCAAAGTTTACTGTATTGGTTAAAACGTTTCCAACGTTATCAAGTCAAACATGAACCAATCAAAACCATGTTCGGTCGGCAATGGTTAAACTTTGTTGATTTTGATGATCAAGGTTATACGTTGGTATCGGATGAAGGTATTCAAGGTGTTCCAGCTGGCGAAGCTTGGCACTTAGGGCCAGTTCCAGATGAATTTGCGATTATCGGATTAGGACCAATCTTTATTCGCGTTAATGATTTATCACTAATGGAAAAACAACTCATCCAAGTCATGGGGATGAAGCTCAAACAAAAAGAAGGCTCACTCACATTATTTGAAATGGCCCCAGGTGGTAACGGAGCTGGCGTGGTGATTGACTACCAACGTATGTTGGGTCAAGCGATTCAAGGCTACGGGACTGTTCATCATGTTGCATTTCGAATACAAGATCGTGATGAACTGGATGAATGGCGAATCCATTTACTACAACATCAAATCCCAAACTCAGGTTTTGTAGATCGTTATTACTTCCAATCACTCTATGCCCGAGTTTATGGACGTGTGTTGTTTGAGTTTGCCACAGAAGGACCGGGGTTCATAGATGAAGAAGAACCTTATGAAACTCTCGGTGAAATCTTATCGATTCCCCCTCATTTAAAAATAAAGGCAGATCTCATTAACCGGATGATCAAGCCATTGAATACAAAACGAAGTGGTTTTGTTTTCCCTAAAGAATATTAATGAAGCAACCTAAACCCAAACAACCAATCATTGTTGCGGGTTTATATGTCGTTAGTTTTCTAATGTTTTTCATCGCGTCGCTACGTCGGCCCCTACCTGTTTTGGTTTTTTCTTTAACTTATCAACCTTTGAATATCACAACATCTGCAATGGTGGACGAAGATGGTTTCTTATTCTTATCAGAAACAAATCAAGTCATTGAATTGCCTACGCTTCCTCAAGGAATTTATCAAATCGATTTAACAACTGTTGGCGGCATGGTTGTGGATTCCTTGACTGACACTGGACTTGCAACGCTAACATTGATGACGAGTCATCATCCATTTGCAATTGAAATCAATGATCTGGTTGGCGATCAACAATTTACATGGTACCAATCAACAACGTCATCAGTGATACTTACCATGACCAATTTTGTTAAAATAAATGATAGTCTTCTTTATGGACTCTATATTCAAGACATTCGAATTTATAAAATCTAAGCTATGGAACACCAAGGAACCCTTAAATTAACCACAACAAGATTAATCTTGCGTCCTTTGCAATTAACGGATGCGGAAAGTATGTTTTTAGGATGGGCGACGGATCCTGAGGTTGTAAAGTATTTATCGTGGAAACCTCATTTATCCGTGGATGAAACGAAACGAATCATTAGTTATTGGATGAGCAATTATCCAGATCCTAAATTTTACATTTGGGGGATTCAATTAAAAAATGGCCCATTGATTGGCACCATAAGTATTCATTCTATTCATGAAGGATTTCTCCGCGGTGAACTTGGTTATGCGTTGGCAAAACGTTACTGGAATCAAGGTTATGTCACTGAAGCATTACAAGCGGTGGTTGATTTTTCATTTGGGATTGTTGGTTTCAATCGTCTTGAAGCTCACCATTCTATTTATAATCCTGCAAGTGGTGCGGTGCTCATTAAAGCCGGCTTTCAACATGAAGGGGTGCTAAGACAATACTACCGATCTAACGATGGATTTCAAGACTCAAGTACCTATGCCATCCTATTAAAGGACTGGATGTTGGCCCAAAAATAGTTGTGATATAATTCGTAAGGTTATTTTTATGAAAAACTGGAAACGTAATATCTCATTTTTTATCGCTGGGCAAATGATTTCATTTGTCGGGTCATTGTTAGTCCAATTTGCCATCTTTTGGTATATCAACTTAGAAACTAAATCTGGAACCATCTTAACGATTGCCATTATTGCCTCATTTATACCTTTACTTATTTTTTCTCCCATCGCTGGCGTGCTTGCAGATAAAATGAATCGAAAGTTACTGATCATAATCGCCGATGGGTCGATTGCCTTAGTCACGTTAATCACAGCTATTTTGTTTTCATTAGGAGACATTCAAATTTGGATGTTGATCGTGGTCACTGGTATTCGTGGGATTGGCCAAGCCATTCACGGACCAGCCATTGGTGCGGCGATTCCGTTGATGGTCCCCCAAGATAAGTTAATGCGTGTCCAAGGCATTCAAACCGGGATTCAATCTGCATTTAATGTATTAGGGCCAATTATTGCTGCGGTTCTTATCTCATGGTTTAGCATTGGCTTTTTGTTTTATATCGATACCGTCACCGCCTTCCTTGGTGTGGCAACGTTATTGTTGTTTGTCACTATCCCCAAGCATGTGAATGAAGGTAAGAAGCAAACCACGTCAGGGGTTCAAGATTTCTTTGCAGGGTTAAGGTATGTGAAAACCCATACGTTTTTAATTCCATTCTTTATTTATTTATTCTTTGTTCTTATTTTGGTTTCTCCTGTTGCGTTCTTATCTCCTCTTCAAGTGGTACGTTCATTTCAAACCTTTGGAACCGAAGTGTTCCGTTTAACCATGGTTGAAGTAGGTTTCTCTTTAGGGATGACTATCGGCGCTTTATTGGTCGCCTGGTGGGGTGGTTTTAACAATCGGATCGTCACCGCGGGCATTGCTATTTCCATCATGGGATTCGGAGTCTTGATGTTGGGTGTGGTTGCCAATTTTTACGTTTACATTTTCTTTATGTTAGTCCAAGGGGTTGTTTTACCTTTTTATAACACTCCAATGACGGTGATGATTCAAGAACAAGTAGATCCTGCTTATATGGGCCGAGTTTCAAGTATCTCAACCATGATAAATTCCATTGCAATGCCAATTGGCATTGCCTTGTTTGGACCGTTGGCCGATGTTGTTTCTATCGAATTATTGTTATTGATTTCCGGAGCATTGATGATGATCTTTGGTTTTCTGTATTTAGGCAATCGTCCGATGATGAATGCGGGCATGAAAAAATTAAAACCGATATCCCAAGAAAATAAAATTATTAATTAATTTAAGGGTTTAATAAATTTTTTAAACACGTATGGTGCGCCGAGCGTCATCCAGATTGCGATTAAAAAATAACGAAGAAAATCTAACATCTGATCGCCCAAGGTTGGGTTAATTTCAACAGCGATTGAGTACAATCCAAGTTCAAAAACTTCTTTTAAACCAATGCGAATTGCCAAGGCAATGCCTAAACCAAATGCTAGTTTCATCACCGCAACATACCAAGAGGTTTTTTCGTTAAAGCCGATATAGCGCCGTTCCAAAGGATAGCCAATGCTAAAACCAAAAATGCTGGCCGATGCTAGAAAAACATTCTTGTCATTGGTTAAGATCGCAATAGGTAATAACAAAAGTAACGGCAAGTATTGAACGTAGGTTGAGGCGAACGGTTTGGTTTGCATATAGCGGATGAATTGATAAAAACTATAGGCGATGGCTGATCCGAAGAGCACATCACTTAAATAATGTTCCCCTAAATAAATTCTTGAAATCATCACCAATACAACCATCACGGTTAAGAAGGTGGTTAACCATTTACCACCTTGTCGATGTTTCTCTGACAGCACTAATGCCATCGTTGTACTATTTTGCGCGTGACCACTCGGTAACGAAGTCCCAAGAGAACCTTCTCCGATTAATTGAATTTCATTAGGATATTCAACATAGGGTCGAGGGGTATCTGTTAAGTACTTTAATGTGCCATTGAGTACGGCACCATAGAGGAAAAACATAATGAAGCGATAGGCGAACTTTTTATCAAAAGTCCAATATAGAAATGCTCCCACAATCAAAAAGACGGTTTCATCGCCAAACTGGGTGATAAACAAAAAGAATGCATCCAAAACATCCGAACGAAAACTTTGGATGAATTCACTAACAATTAAATTGATTGAAGTCATGATGGTTTATTTTCCTTTATTTTTGGTGAAATATTTTTTGTAGTCACCATAACCTTCGCTATCGAGTTGATCATAGGGAATGAACTTTAAGGATGCAGAATTAATGCAGTACCTTAATCCCCCTTTATCCAATGGACCATCTTCAAAGACGTGACCGAGATGGATATCGGAATCTTGGCTTCTAACTTCCACACGGACCATCCCGTGAGAATAATCACTTCGTTCAAGAACCGAAGTTTCAACTATTGGCTTTGTAAAACTAGGCCATCCACATCCGGAGTCAAATTTATCTTCTGAGGTAAATAAGGGCTTACCATCAAGAATATCCACATACAATCCATGCGCGTGATTATCCCAATATTCATTATCAAATGGCGGTTCTGTGCCGCTATTAAGAGCAACTGCGCGTTGAATTGGGGTTAAATGCTGAGGATCGATTTTCTTTTTCATGCAGTTCTCCCTGTTTTATAAGTTAAATAATTATAACAAAATGTTATGATTGAAGTATTGTAAGTCTTGCAAAAAAAGGAAATTATATGGCAGATTTATTTAAAAAAGCATACGATTTCAAGGATGTTGATCACGCGATTGAATTAGGATATTATCCATATTTTCATGCTCTAGAAAGTAAGCAAGATATAGTTGTCAAAATGGAAGGTCATCGTAAAGTGATGATTGGTTCAAATAACTACCTTGGTTTAACTGGTGATAAACGCGTAATTCAAGCGACTGTGAAAGCAGTTAAAAAGTATGGCTCAGGTGTCTCTGGCTCACGATTCTTAAATGGTACGCTCACCTTACATTTGGATCTTGAAAATGAACTTGCGGCATTTATGGATAAAGAGGCAGCCTTGACTTTTCCAAGCGGTTTTCAATCGACATTGGCAATCATTTCTGCAATTGCAGGTCGCGACGATATTATTTTTTCTGATCGAGAAAACCATGCATGTATTTATGATGGGATTCGCTTAAGTTTTGCTTCATCTGTTCGCTATAACCATAATGACATGAAGCAATTGGAGCAGCTCTTAAAAGAAGCTGATCCTAAAGCAGGCAAACTTATTGTGACCGATGGTGTTTTTTCAATGTCGGGAGACATTGCAAATCTTCCCGAGATTGTTGCCCTTGCTAAAAAGTATGGTGCGCGAGTCATGGTCGATGATGCTCATTCATTTGGGGTGTTAGGGAGCAAAGGTCGAGGGACGGCTGAACACTTTGGTTTACATGAAGAAGTCGATATGATTATGTCTACATTTTCAAAATCCTTAGCTTCGATTGGTGGGTTTGTGGTTGGTAAAAAAGAAGTGGTCAATTTTATTAAACATAAATCACGTCCATTTATTTTTTCAGCAGCGTTAACCCCTGCCTCCACTGCAAGCGCACTTGCCGCCTTAAGAATTCTTAAAAAAGAACCACAACGACCGAAAGCCTTATTAGACATTGCCGCCTATGCTCGCAAACGATTGATTGAAAAAAAACTACCACTTGCCAATGATTCCATTGCCCCAATTATTCCTATCTACACCTATTCAATGTTGCGAACATTTGTGATTGCGAAAATGCTTTATCAACGAGGTGTCTATGTCAATCCAGTGATTCCACCAGCAACCCCAGAAGGCCAATGCATCATTCGTACGAGTTACACTGCTACACATACCAAGGTTTTAATTGATGAAGCGGTTGAAATTATCGCTGATGTTATTGCCAAGGTTCCTCAAGACGAAAAGGCGATCATGGCAATGCTTCATGCCACCAATAAATAAAGACCCTGTTATCTTGATTACTGGTGCCTCTCAAGGGATTGGTTTTGAACTCGCTCAACAATTTCAAAAAGTGGGTTATCGTGTTGTTGGCGTCGCAAGAACTCTACCTAATCAACAATATCTTTTTGATGCTCAAATCATGGATGTCACCAACGAAGAAGCGATCAAGAAAACCATCACTTATATTCAAAAAAAATATGGACGCTTGGATGTCTTGATTAACAACGCAGGTTATGGGATTGCTGGCCCGATCGAAGAAACGCCTTTAACTGCAATTAAACAATTGTATGATGTCAATGTCTTTGGGATGCATCAGGTCACCCAGGCAAGTTTACCATTACTAAAAAAAACCACGGGATTGATTATTAATATAGGTTCCGTAGCAGGTGATTTTACCATCCCATTTCAAACTTTTTATTCGATGACAAAATCTAGTGTTGCAAGCTATAGCGAGGGTCTACGTCTTGAGTTACAACCATTTGGTGTTAGAGTGGTCAATGTAAAACCTGGTGATACCAAATCAAACTTTTCTAAACAACGACAAAAATTCACAACACCATCATCTGCTTACCAAGCAAGGACATCTCGCTCACTTGCAGTCATGGAAAAAGACGAAAAAAATGGTTTACCAGCCATGCTTGTATATTCTGCTTGCAAAAAGCTTATTCGGCAAAAGAATCCTCCATCCCATGTCACCGTAGGTTTAACTTATCAAGTCATGCAAGGATTAAAAAGAATTCTTCCCCATCGGTTCGTGCTTTGGTTAATTTATCAACTATACGGCAAATAATCTTATTTTAGATAAGCTTGAATGATGCTTTGAACACCTTGTTCGCCATAACGATTTACCAATGAGAGTAAAGTCTTTTTCACTTGCTCAACCATAGGTAAAGGTTGAAGACTAGAAGCAACGGCAATCGATAAATCCTTTAAAAAGTGTTTGAGATAAAATGTTGCTGACCAATCTTTTTCTAGCATCTTAGGACCATAATGGGTGACACTGTAAGATTGCGCTGCTCCTGTTGCTAGAATTGCTAGTACTTGTTTCAAATCAAGATTTTTTTCAGTTGCATAACTTAGTGCTTCTGCCAAACCAATCAATTGACCAGCAATGGCAATTTGATTGGCCATTTTTGCATGCTGACCCATCCCCGCTTCGCCCATGTATAAGATATTCTTTCCTAATAAGTTGAATAAAGGTAATGCAGTTTCATAAATGAGGATGTCGCCACCAACCATGATTGTTAAGCTTTTTTCCATTGCCCCTTTTTTTCCACCGGTGACTGGGGCATCAAGGATGTTGAGACCTTTTGCTTTTGCTTGTTTATAAAGCGTTGCTGCTAGAACTGGACTAGACGTTGTTAAATCAATGAGGATCGTCTTTGGTTTACTATGACGTAAGATCAGCGCGTAAATTTCTTTGACATCATCAGGAGTCCCTAACATCGTGAAGATCACGTCTTGGTTTTTTATGTCGTCAACCAGATTCGTTGATACATGAATCCGCGGATCAATCGACGTTGCTTTTTCAACTCGACGATTATAGGCAGTAAGGTGATGGAATGGCAAAAGATGTTTGATCATGACTGATCCCATTACCCCAGTACCAACCCATAAGATATTCATCCATTCATCTTACCCTTTTTAAAGTTTAAAAACCAAGGTATGCTAAAATAAATAAGTTATGGTAATCGCCCTAAGTTTATTTTTAATCACCTACGTAGCCCTTCTTATCTTTTCTAATTACAAAGCGTATATTGCCATAGCGATGGCATTAGCATTTTTGCTTATTGGCTACACCCAACTGAATGATGTTTTCTCATCGGACATGAATTGGAATGTATTCATGATCATCGCAGGAACGATGATTGTGGTATCAGAATTTATCGAATCAGGAATGCCTGCATTGTTGGCAGATTGGATGATGAGCAAAGTCTCTTCAACCAAATGGGCCATTATTCTTTTGGCGGCATTTGCTGGGATTGTTTCTGCTTTTGTAGACAATGTTGCGACAGTTTTGATTGTTGCTCCTATTGCTTTGGATATTGCAAAGAAAACAAAAATCTCACCAGTACCCTTGGTGATTGCCGTTTCTGTCTTTGCTAACATTCAAGGATTTGCCACCTTGGTAGGTGACACAACCTCGGTGATGCTTGCTGGTCCACAGTATGGCAACATGAACTTTTTTGATTTTTTCTTTGTTAACGGCACCATCGGGCCATTTTTTATTGTGCAAATTGGCACGATTGCAAGCTTAATGATGTTTTGGATAATTTTAGGAAAACAACCATCGTCAATTGAATTTAATCATCAAACCAAGGTCAAAGATTATTCCCCAAGTTTTTTTCTTGCCACGATTTTAATCCTACTTATTGGTGCTTCCTTTATACCTAATCTTCCAAATGAAATTAATGGTTACATTACTTTAGGAACGGCGTTGATCTTCGTGCTTTATCGCTTAGTATTTAAAAAGCAATCCAAAGCGATTGTTCAAGCATTTCAAGCCATTGATTTTGAAACGCTTGGTTTACTCTTTGGTTTATTCATCTTGATCATGGGGTTAGACAATCAGGGCGTAATTGCCGCATTAGGTCAATCACTTGAATCAATTGGAAACGGTGATCCAATCATGATTTACACCATCATCGTCTTTGCATCTGTTTTGTTTTCAGCATTTATCGACAACATTCCTTATGTGGCTACGTTATTACCAGTGATGATGCGTGTCGGGTTGAGTTTGAATTTAGGAATTCCTCCTTATTTACTTTTGTTTGGCTTGCTTGCTGGGGCAACCTTAGGCGGGAACTTAACACCTATTGGAGCTTCTGCCAATATTGCTGGGATTGGTTTTTTAAAGAAAATTGGATTTAAAGTCACATTTAAAGATTTTTTTAAGATTGGTTTTCCTTTAACGCTTGCTGCCTTATCAACTGGTTACATTCTCATTCTTGTTTTATTTGGATAATCTGCAACTTAACAAATTATTCACGCAAGATAGATGGTATCTATTACTATTCTTTGATAATTACTCGTATAATGAATTTTGTATTTGGAGGAAATCAAATGTTAGTACTTAAAGGCATTGTTAAAAATTATGTGGTTGCAGGGCAACCTTTTCCCGCTTTAAGAGGTGTGGATTTATCGTTTAGAAACAACGAGTTTGTTTCTATTTTAGGACCTTCTGGTTGCGGTAAAACAACGATGATGAACATCATTGGTGGTTTAGATCGTTACACGGCTGGGGATTTGATTGTTGATGGTAAATCAACAAAAAATTTTACAGAATCAGAATGGGATAGTTATCGTAACGCGACCATTGGATTTGTTTTTCAAACTTATAACCTTATCTCCCATTTATCGGTCCTAGATAACGTTGAAATGTCATTACGTTTATCTGGGGTTGGTCAAAAAGAACGCCGCAAGCGAGCGATGGACGTCTTGGTGGAAGTTGGTCTTAAGGATCACGTCTTTAAACGTCCAAACCAATTATCTGGAGGTCAGATGCAACGAGTCGCCATCGCGCGAGCATTGGTGAACAACCCAAAAATATTATTAGCAGATGAACCAACCGGGGCATTGGACACCACCACCAGTGGTCAGATTCTTGATTTAATTAAAAAGATTTCAAAGGGCCGCCTTGTTATCATGGTGACGCATAATTCAGAACTTGCGGCCATGCACTCCGATCGCATTGTCAAACTTCTCGATGGCCGAGTTGTCGATGATACACGTCCAGAAGTTGTTGATTCTGAGGCTACTGGAAAACTCATGACCAAACGGACCACCATGCCGTTTTCTACTGCGTTAAAAACATCTGCCAATAATTTATTAACCAAAAAAGGTCGGACGTTAATCACCTCATTAGCAGGAAGTATCGGAATTATTGGCATTGCCCTCGTCCTATCCATTTCTCAAGGGATGACCACCTATGTTGGGACACTGCAAAGCGATACCTTGGCTGGCTTTCCAATTTCTATTCCTACCAGCATTCCTTCGTTTGGTCCACCAACCGCTGTTCAAGAATCTCAAGATGATTTTCCAGATGTTAA
>JBIIZK010000088.1:0-3018 GCA_044346305.1 Bacilli bacterium | reverse complement strand
AGAGCAACGTATCAGTTACTCAAGCTTGCAACTTATTTTACTGTTGGTGAAGATGAATGCCGGGCATGGACTTTTCATCAAGGGATGACCGCACCTCAAGCTGCTGGAGTCATCCATACCGATTTTCAAAAAGGATTTATTAAAGCGGAAATCTATCACTATGAAGACATGGTTAAATTTAAATCGGAACTCGCAGTCAAAGAAGCTGGTAAATTAAGAATGGAAGGAAAAGAATATGTGGTTAAAGATGGCGATGTTATCTTTTTCCGCTTCAATGTTTAATGTATGTTAGATCCAAAAAAAATCCGAGTTCGTTACGCTCCATCTCCCACTGGTTTTTTACATATTGGTGGCGCAAGAAGTGCTTTATTTAACTATTTGTTTGCAAAAAAACATCAAGGACAATTCATTATTCGAATCGAAGATACGGATATTGAACGAAATATTGCTGGTGGAGAAGTCAGTCAAATTCGTGATTTAAATTGGTTAGGAATCATCCCTGATGAATCCCCATTACAACCCAATCCTAAATATGCACCATATCGTCAAATGGAAAGATTGAAAACATATCAACAATATGGTGATCAATTAATTCAACAAGGGCAAGCCTATCATTGTTATTGCAGTGAAGAGGAATTAGAACGGTCTAGAGAAGAACAACTCGCCAACGGAATCGCAGCACCTCAATACAATCGTCGCTGCCTTCACTTAAGTCAAAGTGAAAAACAATCTTTTATCAATGAAGGTAGAAAACCTGTCGTTCGCATTAAACTCAATGATCATTTAAAAATTGATTTTGTTGACCTTGTTCGCGGGCCAGTCAGCTTTAACAATGATGATATTGGTGACTGGGTGTTGATTAAATCCAATGGAATTCCTACCTATAATTTTGCAGTTGTCATTGATGATTACTTGATGGACATCACCCATGTGTTTCGCGGTGAGGAACATTTATCCAACACCCCAAAACAAATTCAGATTTATCAGTATTTAAATTTTCCTATTCCTCATTTTGGCCATATGACCATCATCGTTAATGATCAAGGAAAAAAACTTTCCAAACGCGATGCGTCGATTGTGCAATTCATGTCTCAATATCGGGACATGGGTTATCTACCTGAAGCAATATTTAACTTTATTCTTTTGCTTGGTTGGTCTCCAGAAGGCACCCAAGAAATCTTTACAAAGCAACAAGCCATCGATGCTTTTGATGCGAAAAGATTATCTTCATCTCCATCGATGTTTGATCCACAAAAAATGAATTGGATAAATAATTATTACATCAAACAATTACCCGAAGAAACATATTGGAAAATGATTGCGCCGTTTGTCAAACAAGCCCCGGGATTTGAAAAATTCTCAGAAACGCAATTGAAAATGTTGAGCAACTTATTTAAGGAACAGATTCTCTATGGGTCACAAATTATTGAGCTAATTAAACCAATATTAACCCCAACCTTTGTTTTTGATGAAGAGACGACCGCAATCCTGTCTTCAACAGAAGGTAAACAAGCATTAAACTTATTTATTGAAAAATTTAAACTGTTAACAATGATTGATGGACCTTCCATCAAAGGAATTTTTAAATCTATTCAAGCAGAAACTGGCTTAAAAGGTAAGCCTTTATTTATGCCTGTTAGACTTAAATTAACTGGTCAGCTTCATGGCGCAGAATTAGCCAACATCATTCCGATGCTTGGTAAAGACATCACTTTACAAAGGTTATTAGGATGAAAATTGACATCGTCATTAAACAAAAATTAATTTCAGCTTTTTCAAGTTTGGGTCTTAACCTTGAAGAAAAAGATGTGGTCATTGAAACTTCAAAGGATCCTAAGTTTGGTGATTACGCGACAAACATTTGTTTAAAGTATGCCAAGCAGTTAAATCTTAAACCATTAGCATTAGCTCAATCGATTCTTTCATCTATTAAGGATTCCGTGATTGAAAAAGTTGAAATAGCTGGTCCTGGTTTCCTCAATTTCTTTATCAAACCACTTGCCCTCAGCCAAATTCTTTCTCAGATTTTAACCAATCAAGATTCCTTCGGAGAAGCCCAAATTGGTAAAAGCCAACGCATTAATTTGGAATTTGTTTCAGCTAATCCAACTGGCCCGATGCATGTGGCCCACGCGCGAGCTGCTGCATTAGGTGACGTCATTGCAACCTTATTACAAAAAGTTGGTTACCGTGTCACTAGAGAATTTTATGTCAATGACGCTGGTGCACAAATTCGTAACCTAGCCTTATCCATTTTTGCTCGTTATCGGGAATTGATTGGTGACAAAGTCACCCTTCCTGAAGATGGTTATTTTGGTAAAGACATCATTGAGATTGCCAAAGAAATTAGACTTCAACATGGAGATAAGTATATTTCTTTTGATGAAGGGTTCTTTAAAAAAATTGGTATCGACAAACAGCTCCTTCGGATTCGTGAGGATTTAGATCGTTTGGGTGTTGGCTTTGATGTGTATCGGTCTGAACAAGCCATTCGTGATGAAGGTCAAATTGCCGTGACCTTAGAAAAACTTAAACCTTATCTTTACGTTGATCAAGGGGCGACTTATTTAAAAACCACTGCATTTGGGGATGACAAAGATCGAGTTATTATCAAAAGTGACGGTCAATACACTTATTTTTTACCTGATATTGCCTATCATTTAGATAAATTGATTCGTCCTCATCATTATTTGATTGATATCCTTGGCCCTGATCATCATGGGTATATTGGCAGAATGAAAGCCGCTTTGGCGATGTTAGGTTATGCGAAAGACACCTTAGAAGTCTTAGTGATGCAATTGGTGACTTTAACCCAAGATGGCCAAGAAGTGAAAATGAGTAAGCGAACTGGGGTTGGAATTACCTTAAGAGATTTGGTTGAAGAAGTTGGAAAAGATGCCGCTCGTTACTTTATTGCCGCGCGGTCTTACCATAACCCGCTTGAATTTGATTTGGACCTTGCAAAAACCAAGAGTAGCCTGAATCCACTTTACTATGCCCAGTATGCTCACGCTCGAT
>JBIIZK010000013.1:0-11423 GCA_044346305.1 Bacilli bacterium | reverse complement strand
AATGATGATTTTTTCATAAGGCATATTCATGTTATCGAAAAATTGTTTGATGTAGGTTTCTAATTTTTTATGATTAATGACTTTTGGTAATAAGTCTCTTTTGGTGGCAATAAAGTAAACTTTAAGTCCTTTGACTGCATCGAGTAATTCAACCGATAACGTCGTTTCAAAATTTAAAATATCCAAGACCCAAATAATCGATGCCTGGTCCTTTTTTGCCTTATTTAGGATTTTATAAAAATCATCAAATAGAAAGGTCTCTTTAGGGGAAATATCTTCACCATAATGTTGAATCTTAAAGCATCGTTGGCATAAAACAACTTCATGACGGTCAACATGTTTAAGTGGAACAAATCCAGGCAATGCTTCATCGATCGTTTGTAAAATTATCCCACAACCTGGACATCGCCGAATGGTTTTCATCTCGTTCATTCTTGATTCCTCCAGTGGTTAAATCGGTGATAGCGATGATAGCGGCGTTTTAATATTGATTCAATCACACGGTTGGGTTTAGTTGGCCAATGATCATATGAGACAAGTCTTTCCGTGAATAAACTTTTGAGCCCTAAACGATTGGCTAACCATACATCCGTCAGCAATTGATCACCAATCACCATGACCTTATCTTTAGGATACCCTTTTTGCTTTAAAAAGATAAGGAGTTTGTCCTTAAAAGGTTTACCGGTTTTTGCTAAGTAATCCACCCCAAGTGACGCAGCGAATGGTTTGACACGATGCTCATCATTATTGGAAATAATTAAAAAGGTTAATCCAGCATCAATCATGGTTTGAACCCATTGCTTAACTTCTGGTCTTGGTGTCAATTCATCAAATGGTGCCAAAGTGTTGTCCAAGTCACAACACAAATATTTGATTTGTTGTTTCTTAAAAAAAACGGATGTGACTTCAAACAACTTCGGAGCATAAAAAGTAGGAATCCAACGCGAAACCGGATTATGACTCATGATTATTTCTTGTCATCGAAAAGGGAAACTTTTTCAATCTTTTCCCCGGTTTCTAAATCCATTTTTGGTTGGGCAACAGTTTTATAGCTTTGGTCAATGCGATATAGATGATCATGATAAACACCAACAACATCGGTGTCCTTTGGCATGGATAAGTTCTTCTTCGCGTATTTATCGATTGGAGTAGGTGCGTAATCATTGGTTTCTAAATTGACCAGCTCTTTGTTAGAAAGTAAAACCGTAATCTTTAAAAACTCTTCTTGTTTGTTTAGTTTACGCCAATAAACCAATTGATGAGGCTCAGACTTGAAACTTTGGAAAACATATTGGATCCTACCTAATCGGTTTGTGAGTGTCACATAACTAATATCAAAAATTCTAAAGTTACCTTGGCGAGTAAACATGACAATTTTTCCACGTTCTTCCGGTTGATAAACAAGCAATTTTGCAAGACGATCTTTTCCTAAAAGGGAAGCAATGGCTTTGACACCACCTGCTTTAACTCCAACTGGATTGACTTCTTTTTCAGAGAAATAAGTCACATTACCCTCTAAAGTGGCAATTAAAAGTTGACCTTGACCATTGCTGATATCGACATCAACGACCGTATCATCACCAAGCAGTCTCATGCAAGTCAATGGTTTACTGTAGCGTTGAACGGTAAATTCAGAAAGAGGCGTCTTCTTCAATTGACCATTTCTGGTAATCATCACCACAAATGCATCCGGTTTAAATTCAGAAACGATTAATGCTTTGATTAATTTTTCTTCTGGTCCTAAATTGACAAGATAGTTAATGTGCTTGCCTTCTTCTTTCCATTTTGTTTCTTGGAGTTCATGAATAGGAATAAACAAATAATTCCCGAGTTGGGTAAAGACGAGTAAATAATCCAAGGTGGTTGCTTGACCAGTGCCCACCAATAGATCAGCCTCTTTAACGCCTGGCCATAACCCTTCAGAGCTCTTATATGATTTTAATGGGGAACGTTTGATATAGCCATCTCTGGTGACAGCAATATAAAGATCTTCTTTGGCAATCAAATCGCGTTTATCAATTTGGATGGTTTCTTTTGGCTCAGTGACGATTTTGGTTAATCGATTTTGACCATATTGAAGCGCAATCGCCTTGAGGTCTTTAATGATTTTTTTGTTTAACACGTCTCGATCATCAAGGATTTCCTTAAGGGTTTTGATGGTTGCTTTTAAATTCTTTTCTTCTTCCTTTAAGGTGGTAACATCGGTATTGGTTAATCGATACAATTGTAACGAAACAATTGCATCAGCTTGGGGTTTACTAAAGGAAAATTTCTTTTCTAGGTTTGCCATCGCGTCTTGTTTGTCTTGACTCTTACGAATGACTTTGACGACCTCATCGAGCATGCTGATGGCCTTAATTAACCCCTCAACAATTTCTAATCTTGCCAAGGCTTTGGTTAAATCAAAATTCGACAACCGGGTGATGACTTCAACTTGATGATCGATGTAAGAATCAATATATTGAAGCAAATTAAAGGTGATAGGATGGCCTTTATCAATCGCGACCATGTTGGCAGAAAAAGAACTCTTTAAATCTGTTTTTGAATAAAAGTACTGTAAGATTTTTTCTGGATTGGCATCGTCACGAATATCAACGGCAACCCTCATCCCATGATGATCAGATTCATCGCGGACTTCGATGATGCCATCAATGATTTTCTTAAAACGAATTTCATCCATTTGTTTGACCAAGGATGATTTGATAACACCATAAGGAATTTCCTTGATGACGATTTGATAATACCCTTTGAGTTTGGTGATTTCGGTTTTTGACAAAATTTCAACGCGGCCGTGCCCAGATAAATAAATTTGTTTCAACGAATCGGTACGATAGATGGTTCCACCGGTTGGGAAATCAGGTCCCTTGATGATGTCAATTAAATCTTCAATCGTGGTTTTTTTATGATTTAAGCGATAGATTACTGCATCAATCACATCACGAAGGTTATGAGGTGGAATATTGGTTGCCATGGCAACCGCAATCCCTTGGGTCCCATTGACCATAAGATTAGGAAAACGTGCAGGAAGAACAGTTGGCTCATCTTGAGAATCATCAAACGTGAGTTGTGTGTTGACTGTATTTTTATCAATATCTTTAATTAATTCTTCGCTGATTTCTGCTAAACGAACTTCCGTATAACGGTGAGCAGCAGCGTTATCACCATCGATGGAACCATTGTTGCCTTGGAAGTCGATTAAAGGAACACGATATTTCCATGGTTGTGACATATGGACGAGAGCGTCATAAATCGAAGCATCACCATGAGGGTGATATTTCCCCATGACTTCTCCAACACTGGTTGCACTCTTTCGATAAGGTTTGCGGAAAACGTTGCCACTATGATACATCGCATAAATAATGCGACGCTGTACTGGTTTTAAGCCATCTCTTAAGTCAGGAATGGCCCGGTCTTGAATAACGTATTTTGCATACGTTGCATACCGTTCTCCCATGATATCTTCTAAGGGAGCAATGTTTATTTTTTCGACAATAGGTTTAGCAACTGGTTTAGATTTTTTTGCCATCTTCCGTTACCTTTCCTGCGACTTCACGAATCGTAAAATCAATATTTTCTTCAACCCATTTTCTTCTGACAGATGGATCTTTACCCATGAGAATGCCAACACGTCTTTCCACAATGAGCGGATCTTCAATGTTGACACGAATTAAAGTTCTAGATTGAGGATCCATGGTCGTTTCTTTTAATTGCGAGGCGTTCATTTCCCCTAAGCCTTTATATCGAGAAATTCGATACGGTGAACCAACAATCTTTTTGGATTTTTCTAATTCTTCTTCGGTCCAAGCATAGGCAAATTGATTTTGCTTTTGTTCATTCATGACGCGATAAAGAGGAGGAATAGCGATATATACTTTACCGGCATTTATTAATGGCCGCATATGATGATAAAAGAAGGTAAGCAGTAAGGTTTGAATATGGGCACCATCGGTGTCTGCGTCTGTCATGATGATGATTTTTCCATACTTTGCATCTTGGATATCAAAACTTGGTCCGACGCCAGCGCCTATGGTTGCAATCAAGGTTGCAAATTCAGTATTTTTAAGCATTTGTTCCATGGTTAGACTATCGGTATTTAAAGGTTTACCGCGTAAGGGAAGGATAGCTTGATGCAAACGATCACGGCCATTTTTAGCGGTACCACCTGCAGAGTCACCTTCAACAATAAATAGCTCATTCAATAAATACTCTTTACTTTGGGCGGGAGTTAATTTATCAGAAAGAAGGGTGTCAGAACGGAATTTTTTATTGCCGCGTGCTTCTTCTTTTGCTTTCCGAGCAGCCATTCTTGCTGCTTGTGAATCCACACATTTCTTAATTAGGTTAGTGGCAAAATCTTTATTTTCAACAAGGTGATAGGTTAGTTTAGAATAGATCATGTTTTGGACAGCTGCCAAGGCGTCAGGTGTACCAAGTTTGCCTTTGGTTTGACCTTCGAATTCAAGTTTGCCTTCGGGAATTTTTAAAGAAACAATTGCGGTTAATCCTTCACGAATGTCTGTGCCTTCAAGCTTAACTTTATTACGAAGTAACGCATTGGTTTCTGCATACTCATTCACGGCTCTAGTTAACCCTGCCCGAAATCCGTTTTCGTGTGTCCCACCATCTTTGGTACGAATATTATTCACATAGGAATAAATACTTTCGTTATAATCTTGCAAACAATATTGCATGGAAATTTCAATTTTGATTTCACTACTTAAATCTTCGAACACTAAAACTTGATGCATTTTTTCTTTGGTTTCATTAAGACTAGCAATGTATTCTTTTAACCCTTCTTCATAGTAATATTCTGCATCCATGTTTGTCCGTTCATCTTTTGCAATAAAACGAACTTTTTTCATTAAAAAGGCAGATTCTTGTAAGTGAGCAATAATGGTTTCCCATTTAAAATCGGTAGTTGTAAACACCTTTGGATCTGGTTTAAACCTTACCGTTGTTCCAGTTTTGTTAGTTTTTGCGCCTTTTTCTAGTTTACCAACTTTTTTTCCACCGTTTTCAAAGCGAATATGATAAGAAAAGCCCTCACGACTGACGGTGACATCGACATATTCTGATAAAGCATTAGTGACTGAAGCGCCGACGCCATGCAAACCAGCACTAGAAACGTAGTTTTTATCAGAGAATTTCCCACCACTATGCAAGGTCATAAAAATGATTTCAATCGCCGGTTTGCCTGTTTGTTTTTGAATCCCAACAGGGATGCCTCGACCTGAATCTTTAATGGTTAATGAACCATCTGCGTGTATCGTTAAATAAATGGTATCTCCAAAGCCGGAAAGAGCTTCATCAATAGCGTTATCGAGTATTTCCCAAACAAGGTGATGTAAACCAACGCTATTGGTTGAACCAATATACATTGCTGGGCGTTTTCTGACTCC
Organism: Bacilli bacterium; assembly: GCA_044346305.1. GTDB lineage: Bacteria > Bacillota_I > Bacilli_A > RFN20 > CAG-826 > UBA970. The sequence goes on along the minus strand of JBIIZK010000013.1, from coordinate 6,024 downwards.
GTCTAACCCTTCAAGGACATCAATGCTATCTTCGTTATATGTATTTAAGTTTTGATTTTTCGCCATTTTTGGTTATGATTTACTACAGCATTATAGCAAATATCAAAAGAAAGCGTAAATTTTATGACCTCAAATATCTTGATTACCTTCGTGCCTATGCTGATTGGATACTTGCTTGCATCGATTCCTTCTGGGGTCTGGGTTAGTCAAATATTGTTTAAAAAAGATGTTCGTACGCTTGGTTCAGGTGGCAGTGGAATGACTAATGTCTTTAGAAATTTTGGGAAACGAGCTGCAGCGATAGTTTTTACCATGGATTTATTAAAAAGCATTACCCCAGTTTTGATTGCCTCAGCGTTTGCCTACCAATGGACATCATTAGGGTTAGAAGACCATTTTCTTGGTCAAGTCAGCATCATGTTAACGGGTTTTGGCACAAGTCTTGGCCATAGCTATCCTGTGTTTGCTCAGTTTAAAGGTGGCAAAGCTGTTTCCTCAGCTGGGTCATTTTTTTTAATGAGCAATTGGATCATTGCTTTAATTGGCATCACCGTGATGCTAACCATCATTAAATTCAAGAAAATTGTATCTATTGGATCGATTACGGGTTATGTGTTTGCAGTTCTTTTGACGGTTTTACTTTGGGTTCCAAATTGGTCGGACATTGGCATGTGGAACCGAGTTGAATCGGGTTGGATGTTCACCCTGACCACCTTTATCCTATGGCTGTTTTTGGTTTATCGCCATAAAGAAAATATCCAGCGATTGCTCGCTGGAAAAGAACTTGATTTTAAAAAGAAATCAAAGAATTAATATTATCTTTGAGCGTTCATGCTGTTAATCACAGCTCGAACTTGAGCTTCGTTGGGTTTTCTTCCCATTTGCATAAACATGGCGCGAATCATTTTTTCGTTAATAGGAGGGTTTTTAACAAGCTCACGTTTGAAAAACCAACGTGATAAGAAAAAACCACCAACCAATCCACCGATTAATCCGAGAACTAAATACAGTAAACTTTGCCAAATATCCATAGATGTTGCTCCTTTTTAAGCACGCCCGTCGTAACTACCATCTTCAGTGCGAATGCTAATGGTTTCGCCTTCAGAGATAAATAACGGGACGCGTAATTTAAAGCCAGTTTCTAATGTGGCTTCTTTCATCGCTTTATTAATGGTATCACCTTTCACTGCTGGTTCACATTCTCTTACCTTTAAGGCAACCTTGGCTGGTAAAGATACCCCTAAGATTTCCGCTTCGTAAAGTAAAATTTCGATGTCTTGTTCCGTCACTAAAAAGTTGACTTCCCAAGAAAGTTTTTCACGGGTAATTTCAAGTTGTTCAAAGCTACTCTTATCCATGAAAACCAAATTGCCATTTGCTTCATATAAAAAAGTCATTTTCCTTTTATCCAAGGTGATTTTTTCAACGTCTGTTCCACCTAAAAATGACATTTCGGTGATTGATCCGGTTCGCAAATTTTTTACCTTTGCTTTGACCACCATTTTCCGCATCGCAGTTTTATTCAAACCAATGTCGATAACAGTATAAATGTTCTTTTCAAATTCAAAGTGGTTGCCCGGTCTTAATTCGGTTGCGTTGACCATGTATTGACCTCCTTATAGTCGGATACGAAAAGCTTATTTTCGTTCTTTGTGAGATGTATTTTTGTTGCAACGACTGCAAAACTTTTTAATTTCCATCTTTTCGGGCTTGGTTCTGCGATTTTTGCTCGCTAAATAGTTTTCTTCACCGCAAACGGTGCACTTTAACATAAAACTTTCTCTCATGTTGATATCCTCCGAGGCACGTTGTATAGCATAGCATAAGTCCCTTCATTAATCTATGGGATTTACTTTAATTGGTCGCGCCAACCTTCTTGGAATTTCTTTGCTTTTAGCATAGCAATTTCAACCGCGTAAGGCGTTAACTCACCCACCCAAGGGGTTTCTAAAATTTTAGGTAAGTGAGCAAGTTTAGGATGATGAACATATCGACTTAAGTTTTCAAAACCAATGGTGCCATAACCAAGATTTTCATGGCGGTCTTTTTTTGCTCCTCTTGGATTTTTAGAATCATTAATATGGAGGACAAGTAATTTGTGAAGGCCAATGATAGCATCAAATTTCGTCAGGATACCTTCCACATCATCGACGTGATATCCAGCATCGGAGATATGGCATGTATCCAAACAAACACCCAAACGTTCAGGATGGGTAGAGTTGTCGATGAGGTATTTGATTTCTTCAAAGGTGATTCCGACTTCTGATCCTTTACCTGCCATCGTTTCTAAAGCGATCTTTACAGGTGACGTTTCTTCGGCGAAAACTTGATTGAGCCGCTCGTTAATGCTAGCCAAAGCTGCTTGATTTCCAGCACCAACGTGGGCACCTGGATGTAAGACAAGGGTGGAAAATCCCAGAGCGTGAACCCGAGTTAATTCGCGAATTAAAAACGTCACCCCCATCGAGGCAGTTTCTGGTTTCAGTGTATTTCCTAAATTAATGATGTAGGGGGCGTGTACGATGACTTTGTCTAAAAGAATGCCGTGAGCTTGCATCAATTGATGGGCTTCTTGAATCCTCATGATCTCGGTTGGCTTACGGAGAGCATTTTGAGGCGCACCTGTATAAATCATCATCGTGTTGGCACCATTGGCAATAGTGGTTTTGACTGCATTGACAAGGTAATCAGGAGCAACAAGATCAACATGACTTCCTATAAATAGTGGCATGGATGAACTACCCTCCAAACAATCGTTCGCGGATTTTTTTCTTTATTGCTTTTCGTTTGTATTGACTTCTTACTTTTTCAACGGCTAGTTTTACTTTTTTCTTATACCCTGGTTTAACTTCATGAGAACTGTATTTTTGAATAGCAATTTTAATATCACGACTCAATGCTTCATCTTCTTTTTTAAATATTTTCCCCCGAGTCAAGTGCTTAACAGGAAGCAATTGTTTGTTTTTTAAGGCAAGCAATTGGAAATGAACACCACGTTGTTTTAATCGGGCTAGGCTATCTTCTTCGTGACTGTTGTAAAAGACATAAGATTGTCCATCATTTTTAAATCGGCCAGCTCGACCTGCTCGGTGAAAATAATAATCAAGGTCTTGAGGTAAATCCACACTCAACACATCCGATACATGGGGGAGATCCATCCCCCGACTTGCGATATCGGAAGCAATTACAATTTGAAATTCAGCATCTTGAATTCGTTTGAGTAAGTGGCGACGTTCGCGAGCTTGTAAATCCCCATGCAAACTTGCGACTTTTAAATTTCTTGCCAATAAACTCGTTGTTAATGAGATAACCCGTTGCACACGCGACGCAAAGACGAGTAGAAAGTAAGGTTTGGTGATGTCAATGAAATCGATAATGGCTTGAATTGGATCTTGATGCTTAATATCAATTAAGGCGTGACGAACACCGGTAGGGTTAATCGTTTTTTCTTTAGGTTCGATAATGCTATCAGGACGAAAATACTTTGCCAATCGATTCAACAAAGGCGCAGCCATTGAAGCAGAAAAGACAAGGATTTGTGGTTTAGAAAGTAACGATAAAACCGTCAAGGTGCTCTCAATAAAACTTGGATCCATGAGCATATCAGCTTCATCAAGAACAATTTTTTTGATGTTGGCTAAGCTATCTTTTTTGATAAAGCGATCAATGTCCACCATCCGCCCTGGGGTGATAAACAAAAGGTCAGGTTCAGCATTTAATTTTTCTCCGTCACGTTGCTTATCAAAACCACCTTGTAAAACGACAATTTTAAATGGATTGCCTAATGCATCATTCAATGTTTTTGCAAAAAGAAATGATTGCATTGCGAGTTCTCTAGTTGGTGATACCACAATGGTTTGTAATCCGCCATGAGGTTTTAAAGACGAAAAAATTGGAATTAAAAAGGCGTGGGTTTTTCCACTGCCCGTTTGATAACGAACAATTAACGATTCCCCTTGCATGGCCCGTGGTAGAGTTGCTGCTTGAACGGGGGTGGTATGCGTGTACCCTAGAGTGGTTAAAGCTGCCAATAAAGACTCACTTAACGCGTAACTTGTAAATGGTAATCCGGTTTGCATAGCGTTAGTGTATCAAACTAAAACTGGAAATGCTTGAACAAAGCGGGTTACCAATTGCAAGGTTGGATCTAATTGTTTTAAGTAAATGGCCATCGTTGGAATAAAAATGGTTTCCACTTCGTGAGCGATTTCCAAATAATTAAAATGAGCATTGACGATGCCACGACGGACATGATGGGCACTGTCACCTGATAAGAAAATATCATAACCTTCTGCTTGGGCAATGGGATAATATTTTGCGCCACCGCCACCAATTAAGGCCACCTTGCTAATGATTGGATTACCCTCGGGAATTAAATGCAAATAAGGTAAACCTAATTTCTTTTTAACCATTTGGGCAAATGCCAAGCGGTTCATAGGTTTTGCTAAACGACCACCGCGGGCAAGTGGATCTGCTTTTAAAGGGGCAATCTCTAGCAAACCTAATGAAGTTGCCAAGGCATCGTTCATGCCTCCACGACCAGCATCAAAATTGGTATGCAGTGAATAAACAGGAATGTGATGATCATCAAGAACCTTCACCAATGCTCGCTTAGATTCATCATGTTTTAAAACAGCGTGTTTAGTTCCATAAATAAAAGGATGATGAGTGATAATCAGATCAGGCTTTTCCTTTAACATTCCATCTAAAAGCATTGGTTCCATGTCTAGAACAATCGCAATTTTCTTTAATGTTGTTGGCAATATTCCTGTCATTAATCCGACAAAATCCCCATAAGGTTTTGCTAATCGTTTAGGGAAATCTCTGCCAAAGGCTTGCAAAAGTTTAGCGGTCTTTAACATAATCATTGATCCAATCCAAGCGTGTTTGCTTGTCTACATTATCGCGAAGTGCCAAGCTTTTAGTCAGTATTTTTTTTTCTATTCGCAACCAACTGATAAACGCTGGAGCGCGTTGGTTGATTAAGATGGGACCGTATGTTGCTTCGATGTCTGTTAATGTCATCGTTCCACGTTGAGCAACAAGTAAGGGATAACCTTTATCGCCATCCAATACAAATTTCTCTTCTTTAATTGTCCATTGATGATTGACAAGCCACTGACGAAGTTTTTTGGCGTCACGTTGAGGTCCAAGGACAAGGGTTTGAATGTTGGCTAAGGCAGCTATTCCTGTGCTTAACATATTCAAGATTAACAACCCACCCATCCCAGCGATGACAACGGTCATGATTCCTTCGGGTAAATCATTTAAACCATTCGCTTGATAGAGATGAAAAGGAAATTCTTCAGTGGATTTTTTTAAAGATTGAAAACTGGAGGTAGATAGTTCACTACCATACAATCGAAATGCAAATCCTTGTTGAAAAAGGATTTGCAATAATTGTCCATGGTCAGAACCAATATCCACCAACGGCCCATTGGTCGGGCATATGGAAGCTAAAGTTTGTAGTCTTTGAGATGGCATGATTAAGAATCGCGGTAATCACCTAAACGTTTGGCACGGGTAGGATGTCTTAACTTGCGAATCGCTTTGGCTTCAATTTGACGAATCCGTTCACGGGTCACCCCAAACTCATGACCGACTTCTTCAAGCGTGCGAGGGCGATTATCATCCAAGCCGTAGCGTAATCTTAAAACCCGTTCTTCACGGTCGGTTAAATCTTGCATGATTTTATACAACTCTTCTTTTAACAACACTTGGGTGGTATGGTCAGAAGGACTCGTCGCTTCTTTATCTTCAATAAAATCACCTAAGTGAGAGTCATCTTCTTCACCAATCGGTGTTTCTAAGGAGACAGGTTCAAGGGCGATACGCTGAATTTCTCGAATCCGTTCAGGTGACATGAGTCCTTCAAGTTTTTTACTAATTTCTTCCGCGGTTGGTTCACGGCCTAATTCTTGAACAAGCTGCCGTTGAACCCTTGTCATCTTATTAATGGTTTCAACCATATGGACCGGAATACGAATGGTTCTAGCTTGATCGGCAATCGCTCGCGTAATCGCT
>JBIIZK010000012.1:0-11614 GCA_044346305.1 Bacilli bacterium | reverse complement strand
CAGTGTTGGATTAGACGACACCTTCGCCCCCATGGGTTTTCGTAATCAAGCCAATGAACTGGTAGGTTTTGACGTTGATCTTGCCAAACTCGTTTTTGATGAGCTTGATATTGAAGTTCGGTTTCAACCCATTGATTGGGCAGCAAAAGTCTTAGAACTTGACGCGGGAAATATTGACATGATTTGGAATGGATTAACCATCACCGAACCACGTCGTTTGGAAATGCTTTTCTCTGATGCTTACATTGCCAACCGGCAAATTGTGATGACAAAAACTGGCATCACCATCAACACCATTGCCCAACTTGAAGGAAAAAAAGTGGGAGTCCAATTAGGAAGTGCTTCTGAAACTGTGGTCAAAGCAAACATGATTTTCCCTAAACTCCAACAGCTCGTCACCTTTGATACATTTAATCTCGCTTTGGTGGATTTAAATGCAGGTACGATTGATGCAGTCGTTTTAGATGAAATTTATGGTCGTTATGTTATTTCTCAAACCCCTAACACATATCGAGTCATGACCGAAGATTTCGGCGATGAAACGTATGGCATTGGGTTCCGATTAGGCAACACGACCATCAAGAATGTTGTCAACGATACTCTCTTTGATTTGATTGAATCAGGCGATGCCTTAGCCATTTCACAAAAGTGGTTTGCAGAAGATGTCTTCTTAACACGTGAATCTTAATTATTGGTTTGAAACCACGCGCTATCTCCTTGATGGCGCGTGGTATAGTTTGCAATTATTTTCCATCACCTTATTGATTGCTACCCCTCTAAGCTTGGTGCTTGCAGGGGTTTATCGTTTTGTGCGCATTTCACGTCCAGTGATTAATTTCTATACATGGGTTTTTCGAGGAACCCCGTTAATGCTACAACTCTTCTTCTTCATGTTTGGATTACCTGCTCTGGGCATTGCGGTTGATCGTTATTGGGTTGCCATGTTGGGATTTGCGATTAATTACACCGCTTACTTTATTGAAATTATTCGCGCTGGTTTAGAAGCCTTGCCCATCGACCAAGAAGAAAGTGCCTTTATCATGGGCGCATCGGTGCCCTATACCTTTCAAAAGATCTTGATGCCACAAGCCTTACGATCTCAACTACCTGTCTTTGCCAATGAATGGATCACCTTAATCAAAGACACTGCACTCGTCACCGTGATTGCCATCCCCGATTTATTAAGAAAGGTTCGTGAAGTCGTTTCCCGTGATTTCACCATTTCTCCATTCTTTATTGCCGCGATCTTTTATTTACTATTTAGCTATTTCATTATCTTAGGCCTCAAGCAACTTGAAAAAAGAATGGATCAATAGTTTTGTTTCCATCTTGATTAATGAGGACAAAGTCCTTAAGATAAGACCATGAAACAAAAAATCACCACGTATACAGGATTAGGCTTCTTTGGATTACTTTTTATCTTTTTGATTTGGGGACTGATTAATTTGTTATCAAACTTCTCTGTACAAAATAACGGCATCCTCACTTTTTTATCCGTCATCATTCCTCACGGGATTGCCTTAGGGTATATCGGGTTTAACCTGGTGGTCTTCATTCTAAAAGCAAAAAACATCCAAGCGCAAAAACCCGTCGTTCCTCAAGATACAAAAAAGTAGTTTTTTTATCATTAATGTCTCGCAACCAAGGGTTGACCCTTAAATATCGAAAAACCTTTATAATGACTTTTGGTTAAATACAGATGATTTTCCTAAAACACTTTCGTCATTATTATCTTAAATATGGTTGGTCTTTGCTATTTGGGATCATTATTTTAGTTAGTGTCAATTGGTTTCAATTGGATATTCCTCGAATCATCAAGACCATTATTGATGGTGTGGAAAACCAATCCATCAATGGCCTTGATGACTTAAGAGATCCGTTTGTTCACATCATCATCATTGTGGTAGGCATGACTTTTGGTCGTTTTTTATGGCGTCATTTTTTCTATGGGACTGCCCATAAAATTACTGCCGATGTTCGCGAAACCTTGTTTCACCATGTCACCGACCTTGATCAAAGTTTTTATGCCAATCAAAAAGTTGGCGGATTGATGGCGTATTTCACTAACGACATGAACGTGATTCGTGAAGTCTATAGCATGGGCATCCTCATGCTCATCGACGGTCTTGTCCTCGGTGGTTTTGTTTTGTTTCGGATGTTAAATCTTCAATTCGTCATGACCATCATTGCATTCATCCCCATTGCCTTGATGGGGGTGCTTGTTTTCTTGATTCAAAAGAAAATAGAAGCCAAAGCGAAAGCAAGCACAGAAGCGTTTGAACACCTGTCAGATTTTACCCAAGAATCCTTTTCCGGGATGACAGTCATCAAAGCGTATGTCCAAGAGGCAGTTCAATCGATTTTATTTTTTAAAAAATCCAACCAGGTTTATCAAAAGACGATGGCCAATCTTAAATACAACATCTTGGTAAATGTCTTGATTGAGGTCATGATTGCGCTTGTTATCCTTGCCATCATTGCCTTCGGATCGATCTTGATTGCCTTTGGGGAATTATCCAGTGGCGAACTCACGGAATACATTGGTTACTTCTTCACCTTGTTATGGCCAGTCTTTGCCATTGCTAGTTTTTTAAGCATCAACGCCCAAGCCCAAGCATCTGCAAAACGCATTGAAGCCTTATTAAACACCGAACCTTTATTAAAGAAACCCGCTCAACCAATCGACAAAGATTCTCTTCGAGGTGACATTGAGTTAAATCAATTAACCTTCACGTATCCAGATGGTCAAAACCCAGTCCTGACAAATGTTAGTTTTCAAATTAAAGCAGGAGAGATGGTTGGGATTCTTGGCAGGACCGGCAGTGGGAAATCAAGTTTGGTCGAACTTCTTCTGCATTTATATGATGTGAAACCAGGGATGTTGTCCTTTGATGGCGTCGATTCATTGTCGTTATCGATGGAAAGTTTACGCAATGCCATCGGGTATGTCCCTCAAGATAATTTTTTATTCTCCGATACAATTGCCAATAACATTGCTTTTGGTTTAAAAACCACCGACATCAACGACATTGAAAGCGTCGCAAAACTTGCCGATGTTCATGACAATGTAAAAGGTTTTAAAGACGGGTATCAAACGATCTTGGGTGAACGCGGAGTGACGGTTTCTGGTGGGCAAAAACAACGCTTATCGATCGCAAGAGCCCTCGCAAAAAACCCTGCAATTTTAATCTTGGATGATTCTGTTTCTGCTGTGGACACCAAAACCGAAGAGGCCATCATTGCTAATTTACGCAAGATTCGAAAAGGGAAAACCACAATCATGGTTGCCCATCGGATTTCAACTGTGAAAAAACTCGATAAAATTATTTTATTGGATCAAGGTAAGCTTGTCGCCATCGGTAGTCATGATGACTTGATGAAATCAAGTTCGCTCTATCAAGACATGGTGCGATTACAAACGTTAGAAACGTTGGTAGGAGAAACACGTCATGCGTGATTTTGCTGAACATCACGAAGCAAGACAAGACCGCAAGATTCTTAAACGATTCTTTCGGTACTTTCGACCTCACCTAAAGACTTTTTTACTTGCGTTCTTCTTAATGATCTTTGGAACGCTCACGGGCTTGCTACTTCCGCTTGCTTCAGGACTTGCCATTGATCAAATGACAAATCCCTTGTTGTCGTTAACCGATAAATTATGGATTGTCGGTATTGGCACTGCCGTGTTGTTACTATCGTCTGGGATATCCACTTATGTATCTTACTTACAAAACATCATGTTACAAAATGTGGGGCAAAAAATCACCCATCAGATTCGGCATCAAGTTTATGACCATATCAACACGTTATCCATTGGTCAAATCAATCAATTGCCAGTGGGAAAATTGGTGACACGGGCTACCAACGATCCTGCCAATATTTCTACGATGTTTACGAGTACCCTCGTGGAAGTCATCCGTAGTTTTTTAACGATGCTCATCATTGGTTCTATTTTATTTGCGATCAATCCAACGATGGCATTACTAACGATCACCGTGATTCCGTTGATTGTGATTGCCAGTCAAATTTATCGCAATGCCGCCCGTGGTGCTTACCGCGATGTTCGCAATAAGATTTCAGAGTTAAATGGTTACTTATCGGAACATTTATCTGGGATGAAAGTGGTTCAAGTTTTCAATCAACAAGACAAGATTAAACAATCCTTCTCAAAAACAAATCAGGAATTAAAGAAAAGTTCTTTAAAAGAAATGTACACCTTTGCCGTGTACCGTCCGTTGCTGTTCTTGTTATCGATGGTGGCAACCTTGATTGCGATTTTCTTCGGCGTTTCATCCATCTTAGACGGTGTACTCACCATTGGTTTGTTTGTGTCCTTTTACGTATATGTGGGACAATTTTATGAGCCAATTCAGCAAATTTCTGAACAGTTAAACACCTTACAAAGTAGTTTTGCCAGTGCGGAAAAAATTTTTGATGTCCTCGACACCAAACCGGATGTTGTCGATCAAACGGATGCGATTGAACTAACTTCCTTTAAAGGTCGGGTTGAATTTAAAGATGTATGGTTTAGTTATCTTCCTGATCAATGGGTTCTGAAAGGGGTCAGCTTTCAAATTCTTCCCAATGAAACTGTTGCTTTTGTTGGCGCGACCGGAAGTGGGAAAACCACCATCCTCCAATTGATTGTCCGTAACTACGACATTCAACGTGGAGAAATTTTGATTGATGGCATTCCAATTCAACACATTAAACGCTCCTCATTACGTAAATTTATTGGGCAGATGTTACAAGACGTGTTCTTATTTTCAGGAACGATTCGCGACAACATCACCCTTGCGAATGACGCGATTACGGATGCCAATATTCAACAAGCATCCAAATACGTTGGATTAGATTATGTGATTGGTAAACATCCAGAAGGCCTTCAATACCAAGTCAAAGAACGGGGAAAGAACTTTTCTAGTGGGGAACGGCAATTGATTTCTTTCGCCCGGGCATTGGTGTATCAACCTTCGTTGATGATTTTAGATGAAGCAACTGCCAACATTGATAGTGAAACCGAAACGATCATCCAACAATCCTTAGAAAAAATGATGACCATTTCCACGATGATCATTGTTGCCCATCGGTTATCCACGATTCAGCATAGTGACCGGATCATCGTCATGCAACAAGGGGAAATCAAAGAAACTGGAACGCACCAAGCATTGTTGAAAAACAAAGGCCTTTACTACAATTTATACTTGCTTCAATACGATCAAAAAGCATCTTAATTGATAACCTGTGAAAAAGAAAAACATTCACTTTCTTGGTGAATGTTTTTCTTTTCTATATGGGAGGATGGGAACCAACAACATGCGCTCGATTGCTTTCGCAACATCACGTATATCATCAATCAGCCATCAATGTTCATCAGTCTAAGGGGGAACTCGAACTAATCTCAGTTAGCGTCTTGAGGTTCCCACCCTCAACTACATTATAAAATGAGTTGATTCATCTTGAACATCCGCGGGTGATTTATTTTTACATCTTTTTATTTGAATTATCTCTTTGTAAGTGTTGAGCCCTATGCGCAAATCTTTTCTTATCTTTATGACATGAATAAGATAGAATAATGGGGTAAGTAAGGAATCATTACCATGCGCATTGAAAATGAACTCAAATTAGATTTCTCTGATGTGTTGATTCGACCAAAAAGGTCAACATTAAAAAGTAGAAAAGATGTTGATCTTCATCGCACTTATAAATTTCTTCATGCGAAGGGGAGAACCTGGACGGGGATTCCCATCATGGCGTCGAACATGGATGGGGTTGGTACCCTTGCCATGGCGTTATCCCTTCAAACTTCAGAGTTATTAACCGTGCTCGTGAAAAGTTACACCGTGAGTGATCTTCAACCTTATGCTAAGCAACTGCAACCTCATTTAACTGTCTTTTCAACCGGGGTGAGTGACCAAGATCTTGAACGCTTAACCCAGATCATGACCACCTTTCCTCAGTTTTATATGATTTGCATTGATGTCGCCAATGGCTATAGTGAATTCTTTGCTGACTTTGTCAGTAAAGTTAGACAGAAGTATCCAAACCATATCATCATCGCAGGCAATGTCGTCACCGGCGATATGACTCAAGAATTAATTTTAAAAGGAGCAGACATTGTCAAAGTAGGGATTGGTCCTGGTAGCGTCTGTACAACCCGGATTCAAACCGGGATTGGTTATCCGCAATTATCGGCGATCATTGAGTGTGCCGAAGCTGCCCATGGCATGGGTGCACTGATCATTGGGGATGGTGGTTGCACCTCTCCTGGTGATGTTGCCAAAGCTTTTGGCGCAGGCGCTGACTTTGTCATGCTCGGTGGCTTACTTGCAGGTCACCAAGAAGGTGGCGGGACGATTGAAACTTCCTATGAACCAACGGGTCAATATGATGCCAAAACATCCTTACCTATGCTTCAAGCGGTCCAATATGTTAAATTCTACGGGATGAGTTCGGATACCGCGATGACCAAAAACAATCAAGAAATGGCCAACTACCGAAGTTCTGAAGGGCGAACTGTTCAAGTCGAATATCGAGGTCAAGTCACCCATACCATTCAAAATATTTTAGGTGGATTGCGTTCGACCTGTACGTACGTTGGGGCAAAAAACCTCAAAGAACTTCCTCGAGGGACCACGTTTATTCGCGTGCAAAAACAATTTAACGATGTCTTTTCTAAAAAGTAATTAACTATTTAAAGACGCGCTGATAAAGAACTTTGATCGAGGTGGTTGATTGAATCAACTTCGTAATGTCAATCCGTTCAAACATCGGTTGGGATTTTAATAACGTCAGCATACTGATTTTCTTTTGGATCGCCTCAAACGCGGTTGCTTGTAGCACGCGATACACGTCATCACGGTCAAGGCCTATTAAAATCGCTTGATGAAGAATGACTTGGGTCCAATGCGTGTCGTAACTTTCATCGATATGTTGCTTCATCTTGTCTGGGCGAACTTCAAGTTGGTCAATCAGTTTAGTGACTTTGGTGAGCATCGTGTCCATTAAGGTCGTCGCATCCATGAAGACAATCCGTTCCACACTGGAATGGGAAATATCCCGTTCATGCCATAAGGCAACGTTTTCATTGACCGCGGATAAATACCCACGCATAAGTCTTGCTAACCCCATAAGGTTTTCACTTTGAATCGGATTACGTTTATGGGGCATGGCAGAACTACCTTTTTGTTTTGAACCAAATGCTTCTGACACTTCCATCACTTCTGATCGTGATAACAAACGAATATCTAAAGCAATCTTTTCAATCAACCCAGCAAGATTCACCAAACTAAACACATAACTCGCGTGGCGATCGCGTTGCAGGATTTGGGTATGAAGGCCACTGGTTTTTAAGCCAAGTATCTTCGCCACTTTTTGTTCATGCTCTGGAGGTAAAATCGGATAGGTGCCAATCGAACCAGAGAGTTTAAGAACTTCCACGCCTGCGCTTGCGAGAATAAATTGATGTTTTAATCGTTGTAAATCATCAAACCATAAGGCATATCGTAAACCATACACGGTGGGTTCAGCGTACATCCCATGCGTCCTTGCCATGATCGGTGTTTGCTGATAGGCATAAGCTTTTGCTTTTAAGATTACCGCGAATGCTTCTATCTTGGTAAGCAAATAGGCGTTGATGGTTTGAAAGATTAACGCATGAGCTGAGTCAATCACATCGGACGAGGTTAGCCCAAAATGAAACCAGCGTCTTTCTTCTCCTAACGAATCACGGCAAGATTCAACAAACGCCAAAACATCGTGTTGTAACACCGCTTCATGTTGGTCAATGCCCGCTAACGTAAAGGTCGCTTTTAAAAGTTGGTTTAAGGTTTTCTCATCAATCACCAAACGGTCTTTCAACACCGCAAGTGAGGCAAGTTCAACCTTTAAGTATTGTTGAAATTTAAACGAATCTGACCACCATTGTTTCATCTCTTTCGACGTGTAACGATCAATCATGATGAGGATTCCTCTCAATGAGTTGTTCCCGCTTCGGGCCATTGGAAATGAAGCGAATCGGAACGCCTAAGTATGCTTGAATCTTATGCAAATAGACTTGGGCTTCCTTGGGTAATTCCGCGAATGATTGGCAATCTTGAATCGGAACTTTCCATCCCGGAACGGTTTCATAAATGGGTTTCACGTTCGCTAAATCTTGGGCGTGGGCAGGTACCAACGTCGTTCGTTGACCATGCATGTCATATGCAACACAGATCTTGATCGTGTCAACCACACTTAAGACATCGAGTAAGGTAATCGCCAATTGATTGACCCCAGTAATCCGTAGGGCATGTTTGAGCATCACGATATCTAAATACCCAATCCGTCTTGGTCGTCCTGTGGTGGAGCCATATTCGTTACCCGTTTTGCGAATGGTTTCTGCAAGCTCACCAAAGATTTCCGTAGGGAAAGGTCCTTCCCCAACTCGGGTTGTGTACGCCTTGACGATGCCTAATGCATCTTGAATATAAGCGGGAGGTAAACCAATATCCACTGGAATGCTACTAGGAGTCGGATGACTACTCGTGACATAAGGATAGGTGCCATGATCAAGATCAAGCATCACCCCTTGCGCCCCTTCAAACAGAATCCGTTTCCCCGCGTGATACGCTTGGTAAACTTCATAGGACGTATCAGTGATTTGCGGCAGTAGTGTTTCAATAAACGGCTTCATCGTTTGTAGATAACCCGCCACATCAAACGTGATGCCTAAGCTAGCCACTAATCGATTCATCTCTATTTCTAACCGAGGTAAATCCTTTAATGACCCAACACGAATCCCGGAGCGTGCTGTTTTGGTTTGGTAAGCAGGGCCGATCCCTTTTTGCGTTGTGCCAATTTTTTGCGATGACGTTTGTTCACTTTGCGCATCTAACATTTGATGAAAAGGAAAGAGTAAATGGGCGCGGTCAGATAACCGAATTTGGTTGACATTAAAACCAATTAATTCTTTTTGCAAAGCTTCTAAACTGATCACCATGCCTGTGCCTAAGACATTGATCGTATGGGGATGAACCATCCCAGTTGGCAACACATGCAAGACATATTTCTTGCCATTGGCGTATACCGTATGACCGGCATTATGGCCGCCTTGATAACGAACCACATAATCAAATTGATGGGAAAGACTATCGGTGATTTTCCCTTTGCCTTCATCACCAAACTGTAGACCAACGATTGCTAATGTATTCATGCTCTTTATTATAATTCAACTGAAAACGAAGAAGAAAAGAATTTTGTAAACTACTTCTTCCCTTGTTGACCTTGCAAACACGCCTGAATAAATCCTTTGAATAAAGGTCGAGCAGATAGCGGTCTTGAGGCAAATTCAGGATGAAACTGACTAGCAATAAAAAACGGATGATTCTTGAGTTCAACGGTTTCCACCAAGGTGTTGGTTTGATCCATCCCAGAAAACACCATCCCGCCGTCTTTAATAAATGCAGGATGATAAACCGGATTGACTTCATAGCGATGGCGATGACGTTCCGATATCACGAGTTGGCCATATAAATTTGCGACTTTGGTCGATGGTTTTAACGTGATAGGTGATAATCCTAATCGCATCGTTCCACCGAGGTCTTCGTTCTTTAAACGTCCTCGTTGTAAATCAATCACAGGATGAATGGATTTAGGATCTAACTCGGTTGAATGAGCTTGGGTTAATCCAAGCACATGACGAGCGTATTCAACTACCGCCAATTGCATTCCAAAACAAATGCCTAAGAAAGGTTTTCCTTTTTCCCGAGCAAATTGAATGCTTGAGATTTTCCCTTCGGTCGCCCGTAAGCCAAATCCACCAGGAACAAGAATGCCATCGACGCGTTTCAAAGTATCTTGAAACGCACTTGTTTGATAATCTTCGGCATTGATGTACTCCACATTGACATGGGTTTGATGCGCATAGCCCGCATGAAGCAAGGCTTCATGGATCGAAAGATAGGCATCTTTGAGTTGAACATACTTACCAACCACAGCGATGGTGATGGTTTGTTTGAGATGTTGAATGGTTTGAATTAATTGTTTCCAAGGTTCGATGGTGGACGTGGTGACTTGAAGTTGAAAATGTTTTAAAATTAATTGCGGTAACTTTTGTTCATCAAACTTCAAAATAATTTGGTAAATGATTTTGACGTCTTCGGCAAAGAAAATCGCTTCTTTATTTAAATCACCAAACAAGGAAATTTTATCTTTGATGTCGATAGGTAATGGTTTTTCACAACGAAGAATCACTGCATCCGCTTGAATGCCTAACCCTCTTAATTCTTTTAAACTATGCTGGGTTGGTTTGGTTTTAAATTCACCCGTGGTGGCGATATAAGGAATCAAGGTGGTGTGAATGTAAAACGTATTGTCACTACCACGATCGCGTCGGAATTGTCTGATTGCTTCAATAAACGGTAATGATTCAATATCCCCAACCGTTCCCCCAATTTCAACAATGATAATGTCAGGGGCTAAAGTTTTTTCAATTTTAATTAACCGTTGTTTGATTGCATCGGTAATATGGGGAATGACTTGAATGGTCGCCCCTAAATAATCACCTACACGTTCTTTTTTTAACACTTCTTCATAAATCTGACCAGCGGTGACACTGGATAGTTTGCTAATGGGTTCATCGATGAACCGTTCATAATGGCCTAAGTCTAAGTCAGTTTCCGCCCCGTCTTCCGTGACAAACACTTCCCCGTGTTGATAAGGCGACATCGTTCCTGGGTCCACGTTGAGATAAGGATCAAACTTCAAGGAACTGACTTTATACCCGTGACGTTTAAATAATTGGCCAATCGCCGCAGCAGAAATGCCTTTTCCTAATCCGGAAACGACCCCCCCTGTGACAAAGAGAAATTTCGCCATGAGTTTATTTTATGCTGAAATCCAAAAAAGATTTGTAAATTTATTTAATGATAATTTGCCGTTGGTCAAAATTAACCTCAACACTATCAAAATAGTTCGTTGGGATATTTTTTCCAATATAATCTGGTCTAATGGGCAGTTGACGATGGCCACGGTCTACGAGCACTGCTAATTTAATCAATTGAGGTCTCCCTAATGACATCAACGCATCAATCGCCGCTCTCACGGATCGACCGGTAAACAACACATCATCGATTAAAATAATGGTTTTTTTATCAACGATAAAGCTCGAACGGAGAACATCCCTATTGACCTTTTCATCATCACGAAAAGGACGAATTTCCAAACCATGAGTCAGTAAATCAACCTCACCAATTTCTTTGATGATTTGTTGTAACATGCCTGCGAGGCGATAACCTTTTCCGAGAATGCCGACCAAGACCACATCTTGTAATTTGGGATGATGCTCTAAAATCTCGTGAGCCATCCGCCTTATTGTGCGATCAAACGTATCAAGTTCAATAATTATTTTCATCATTTAAAAATTTACAATTCTCTTGTTAACACATTTTCCAATTTATCTTAGTATATAACAAGTAGGATCTTTAAAGCATGCCTGTGAGCATACTAAGAACCATAGTATTCACTTGCTTTAAAGACACCCAACGGTGTCTTTTTTGCAGTAAAGAACTACCACACAAGGAGGATGTGTATGAAATCAACGTTGACGTTAGGAATCTCCGAAAAGCCAAAGTCG
>JBIIZK010000086.1:0-3197 GCA_044346305.1 Bacilli bacterium | reverse complement strand
AATTTATCCATAGAAACGACATATTTGGGAAAGTTATCGTTAATGGATTTGAAACTTTCAAATTCACGTTGAATGGTATTTTCACTTGATAGTAAGTAGGAAACTTGAATGTATATTCTTTGTTGGTCCTTTGAGGCAATAAAGTCGATTTCTTTCACGCCTATTTTTCCAATCTCAACACGATATCCTGATCGTAATAGTTCAATATACGTAAGGTTTTCCAACATCATCTCAATCACTTGCTGATTTTGACCAACGAGCGCTTCTCGAAAACCGAGATCGGCGATAAAGTATTTTTCTTCGAGTTTAAGGATTTGTTTACCAATAATGTCATAACGTTTTGCACGATAGATTAAATAAGCATTCTCTAGCATGTCTAAGTACAACAAGAGGGTGTCCACACTGACAGAGATG
Source organism: Bacilli bacterium (assembly GCA_044346305.1). Classification (GTDB taxonomy): domain Bacteria; phylum Bacillota_I; class Bacilli_A; order RFN20; family CAG-826; genus UBA970. The sequence continues at coordinate 2,783 of JBIIZK010000086.1, read as the reverse complement.
CGCTGTGATTTAAAGTAATTGGAAATGGATAGGGCGGAAAAGGTTTTCGCGGTGTTCGTTAAAACATACTGAATCAGTCGTTCAAGGACAATTGGGTTGCGAATTTGGTGACGGGTGATGACATCTTCAAAAAGTGCTGAACGAAAAGAATCCCTTAAGGCATTCATGGATAATGAGTAATCAAGATTAAATGCTGCAATCGAAGGGATCCCACCAAAGGTGAGATAGTCTTGGAATCTCGCTTTGGGATGCATGATTAAAAATTCAGGGAATGATAGTGGGTGAACTAAAATTTCAATGTAACGGCCGCCTAGATAAGACGAAAGGTCAGAAGAAAGTAAGTCAGCGTTCGATCCGGTGATGTATAAATCAAATTGTTTCATCGCATGAAATCCATTGACGGCTTTTTCCCAGTCTTTCACTCTGCCTATTTCATCAAGAAATAAGTAAAGTGGTCCTTTTTTTCCTTTGGCCCACGTTAAGACAAATTCCGTTAACAGGGCATAGTCTTTGAGAGGGAAACTTGTAGGCAGTTCAAAATTTATAAGCAAGATATGGTCGTCAGCTATTTTTTGTTCCTTTAATTGTTCGGTAAACAAATCAAAAAGAGTCGATTTACCAACACGACGCATGCCTGTTAAGACTTTAATAAATGGTTTATCCTTTAAAGATTGAAGTTGGTTTAGATAGTGGTTGCGTTTGATCATCAATATTCCTCCTATTTCGATTATAGTCGAAACTATTATTAAAAACAACACAAGTTTCGATTATAGTCGAAACTACAATACTCGTGAGATGTTTCAGGTTTTGCTAATTGGATTTCCTGAAGTAATAATGCAACGCTTGTTTCCTAAAAGTTTTAAAAAAAATAACGGGTGAGTAGTCCTTTAATTTAATTAATTTAGTATTTATTCCTACTATAAATGTATATTTGCCTATTTAGATAAATCCAATCAATGGACCAAAATTTCTTTTTTAATATTTCGATTTGTGGTAAATTAGTAAAAAAAGGAGGTCCATTTATGGACAACAATAATTTGGTACGTTTCTTGCTAACTTTTCTCCTAGGGCCGATTGGAAGTATAATTATTAATCATTCAAGCCTAAAACCGGAAGGTTTCAAAAGTAGAACTTTGGCTTACTTTTTTTTATCCATTGTTACATTTGGGATTTATGCTTTAGTCGCAGCCATCGCTAACTTATCTTTTGATCCAAAGAAAACAAGCAATATCGGTTATATCAAAGAATAGTTTAACGTCTATTCAGGTTCTTGCTTTCTATTATTAAAATCTAAAAGTGCAAATTAAATTATTTAATTTGTATTTTTTATTTATAGACTTTTTTTCAAATGAAACACACGGAGTAATCCTCCGTTATAGAGGATTCATCTTACATATTTTTCCATGTTGAGTCCCATGATATTGGACTAACTTTCTCGGTTTTTCATGCTATGATTTTTGTATGAAAACCACTTCAATTGCTTACTTAACGGGGATAACGGGTACGGTTGCTCCTGTGCTTGCCCAAACCCTTCAACATCATGGTCTTCGTATCGAAGGTCGTCATGTTCGGGTGAATCGTGATGAAGATATACAACCATCGTTAGCAGATGTTGCATCCACTCAAGCTCAGATCATCATTCATCTTGCGCTTGGGCCGATTGCCTGGGCAAAAGCGTTAGCAAGTTATGCCTATAACCATCATTTAACGTTTGTGTATGTATCGACCGCATCTGTTTATGATGATCAAGGTAGTGGTCCTTACACCGTGCATTCACCGGTGTATGCAAAACAAGGTTATGGATTATATAAATATCAATGTGAAGAAGCAGTGAAAGAAGTGAATCCGTTAGCCTATATTGTCAGAATTGGTTGGCAAATTGATCCTCAACAATCTCCAGTTACCAACAACATGTTTCGCTTCTTTGCCGATCAAATCAAACAACAAGGCAACATCAGAGTCAGTTCAAAATTTTATCCCTCTTGCTCATTTTTAACGGATACAGCGGAAGCGATGTATCAAATGATTCAACGCCATCCACCGGGTTTATATTTTATCAATGGCAATCACCGTCTATCTCTTTATGACATTGCCATCAAACTCAACCATCAATTTCATTTATCATGGACGATTGAGGCTACCGAAGATTTCAAAAGGAATGACGTGTTAATCGATCCACGTTTACCGATTCCATTTTAAATGTAAGTAAAAGAAAAACGCTACCCTAAGGAAAATTAGGTGTGCGTTTTTTTAAGGAATCAAATGTCAAGAAAACGTTCTTTATAAGTTAATTCATTGCAGGGTAGAGTGTTGTAAATTCATGAGGTTTTGATCAAGGGTTTGATCGACGTCTAAGCAAGGTTCTTTTAGATTTTAAGTTTGAACAATTCTTTATAACTTACCAAAAAAACCTCAGCAATGATAAACTTTGTAAATTTTTTTTAATGGCCAATCAACCGGTTTTGAACCTAGCTTTTCTACACACGGCGACTCCATAAGAGATTTATCAAGATAGTTAATAAACATTAACTATTTTTTAAAAAAAGCAATGAAAGGATATCACTTTACAACTAAATTCTTATATATATATAATGCTAATTGCTATAAGCAAAAGGAGATTTATGATTATTTCAAAACCTTTACGAGTCTTAAGTTTAATTGCAGGGACGAGTGTCTTATTTAGTGGATTAACTGGATCAGTTACCGCTTATGTTGTCAATCAAGGCAATTCTATTCTTACCGGATCTCAAGGACCTATTGGTCCAAGTGGTAGTCAAGGGCCA
>JBIIZK010000011.1:0-11671 GCA_044346305.1 Bacilli bacterium | reverse complement strand
AATGACTTCAACGAGTTCAGCGTATTCACCGATTTCTTTGGTGAGGGCTTCGACTTTTTCTCGTTCTTCTTTAAAGCGTTTCTTTTCATCCTGGCCGACGTTTTTACTAAATCCAAGGTTCTTATAATACCCAGGTCGATACATTAAAAACACCAAGTCAGCATCTTGTTCAATGGCGCCTGATTCACGTAAATCCGATAAGTATGGACGTTTGTCATCACGGGAGTCGACTTGTCTTGATAACTGAGAGATGACAAGGACAGGAAGCTTTAAATCACGGGCTAATTCTTTTAACGCTCGTGAGATGTTAGAGACTTCAACTTGTCTAGATTCAATTCGTTTTTCACCGGTGGTGATTAAGCCAATATAATCAATGACAATTAATCCAAGGTCATCATGCGCAGCTTTGAGTTGTCTTGATTTGGCTAAAATATCAATTAATTTAATCCCTGGGGTATCGTCAATAAACAATTTGGTGTTACCAATGTTTTTAATCGATTGACCGACGGTTGCTTTCTGGGCAGCGGTTAGAAATCGGCTTCCGGTTTGGATGTTGTCTAATGAGACGGTTGCATCGGTGGCGATTAAACGACGAATTAATTGTTCCGAAGGCATTTCTAAAGAAAAGACTGCCACGGAAATCGGGTTGAGTTTGACTGCGTTATAAGCAATGTTTAAGGCAAAAGCGGTTTTACCTACAGAAGGACGGGCGGCAATGATCGTCATTTCCCCTTTTTGTAGACCATGGGTATAATCATTTAATTTTTTATAACCTACATCAACCCCAGTTAATCCATCTGCGCGCTGGAACACTTTCATTTCTGCTTCCACGCGTTGCGAGATTTCAAGCGCGGTTTTGAATTTTTCGATGCGGCGAAGTTCAGCGACTTTACGTAAGGCAGTTTCTGATCGAGATAAAAATTGAATAATTTCATCAATTTCTTCGGTTTCATAATTTTGCCGAATCGTATCAATCGTGGATAAGTAATCGCGAAGGACTTTGTTATCTTGTAAGATCACTAAGTAAAAATCTAAATTCGATAAAGAGATGACCGAATCCAATAACTCTTTTAAGTAATCAATGCCCCCGGCATTGATGTTTTCTTTCATTAACCCAAGTTCTTCTAAGACGGTTTGAATATCAACAGGTAAATGTTTATCAAAGAGGTTACGAATCGCTTGATAGACAAGTTGGTGTTGAGATCCTTTGTTGTAAAAATGATCAACGCTGACCCCGTTGATGCATTGAGCGAGGGCGGCACTGTTGGTCATCATCGCCCCGAGGACGATCTTTTCAGCTTCAACGTTGTGTGGGAGTGGTTTCGCCATAGATTACTTACCTTCTGTAACGTGAACGTTAACAATGCCGATAACGCCTTTGTATAATTCAATTTTTAAACGTGTAAATCCTAAGGCGTTGACTAAATAATGATCAATGAATTTGCGCTTATCAATCACGATGTGGTGACTGTCTTTTAAGGCTTCAACAATTTGTTTGGTGGAGATCGTCCCAACCATTCGTCCATCACCTGCGATTTTTGCTTTAAATTCTAAGGTTATAGAAGATAGTTTGCCGACAAGTTCTTGCGCTTCACTAATTTTTTTGGTTTCAACATCTTTGATTTCTTGAAGTTGTTCATCACGAATTTCTTTGCCACGTTCGGTTAAGGCGACAGCAAGTTTATTAGGAAAAAGATAATTGGCAGCATAGCCATTGGCCACTTCAATTTCTTGGTCTTTCTTGCCTAGATTTTTCACGTCTTTTAATAAAATCACTTTCATGGTTAGTTCCCTTCCTTACCTTGCATTTCGCGGGCTCTTGTTAAATATTCTTTTAACGTATCAATTAACCGCGCCTTCACCGATTGCACAGTTTCTAACACCTTGGTTTCATACCCTGCTGCAGTGTAATGGCCTCCACCACCCATTTTTTCCATCAACATCGCCACGTTAATGGTCCCATCACTTCGACAAGAAACTTTCGTGAATCCATTTGGACCCACTCGACCAATGACAATGGCCACTTTAACGCCGCGCATATCCATAATCGCATTGGCGACTTTCGCCATCATCGCGGTATCATTGATAATTTCTTCTTCTAGGAAGGTTGCAAGTAAGACATCGGTATCAATCGTTTCTGTGGCAGAGATGACCCGATTGATGATCATTAAATCATTGTAATCTTCTTTTAGTAATTCGTGAGCTTTGTTCGTGTCAGCTCCTTTTTCAATTAAGAATCGGGATGCTTCAAAGGTGCGAGGGCCTACGGTCTTTAGTTTATAGAAGTTCGTGTCTAAATAGATCCCTGACAACATGATGGTTGCTAGTAACGATGGTAATTTAAATTCAAAAGCTTTGAAATATTTGTTATGAAGGATGATGTCGACCACAAGTTCTGTGGCACTGGATGCCGAGGTATCGATCACGGGTTCCATGGTGACCTTGGCAATGAATTCATCGGTTCGTTTGTGGTGATCAATGACAATCGTTGGGACGTTTTTATCTAGAATTTGGTTGCCCATCACCAACGAAGGACGACTAACATCAACAACGACAATAAGATCTTGTTCTTTGATCGCAGCAATCGCGTCTTGTGAACGAATAAAAATTTGTTTGTTTTCTTGGGAAGAGAATTCACTGGAGACTGCTTGTTTGGCTCGTTTTTCTGAGTAAGCATAATCAAAGATGATTTGACTTGGGATGTTTAATTGATCACAAATGGCTTTCACGCCTAATGCTGATCCTAATGCATCCATGTCTGCATCCAAGTGGCCGACAATATAAACTTTTTTTGCTTCAATTATATTCCGGAGAATTTTATCGTTTCGTTCACGAATGCGTTGGGCAGTCTTCATTTCGTTATCTTGGCTTAATCGGTATCCACCAAAGAACTGTTTCGCGCCATCTTCGTCGATGATGCCTTGATTACCACCACGGGCGACTGCAAGTTCAAGTGCTTCAACTGCGCGACCGTTTAATTTGCTGTAATCATCACTCGTACCAAACGCCATCCCAATCGATAAGGTGATTTGTCTACCTTGTTGTTTATCCATGGTAAAAATAGTTTCAACAATACGATACTTGTTATCCTTTATTTTTAAAAACGAAGAGACGGATCCAAGAATAAAGTAGGAGTCACTACGAATCCGTTGAACAACAAACCCGTAGGTCGAGAAATACTCAATGACTGTGGAACGAATCTTGGAAATGTAGTCACTTTTCTCATCAAAGGCGGGGGCGTTTTCTTCGTAATTATCTAAGACAACATAACCCATGACAGGGCTTTGATTTCGGTTGATTTGTAAGAGGTTTTCATAGGCGGTCACATCCTTGAGAATGAACATTCTTGAGGTGTTCAAGTATTTCACATCAAAGTTTTTTCCCGAAAGAACAATTTGGGCGCTTGTTTTCGTGCCTTGTAACAATGGTACAAGTTCTTGTTTCCAGTCATGAATAATGGTTTCAATGAGGTTAGGCACTAAATCTTGAACCACTTCATTGACCCAAATAACTTGTTCATCTTGGTCAAGAAGAATAATCCCAAGTCCTGTGTATCGATACGCTTCAGGGATATCGGATCCAAGGAGATCGGCGGTGGTTAAATCATTTTTTTGGCGATTCTTAAGGATGGCTCCAAGGAAAGAAAGCATGAAGATGGTATTGAATATAAAAATAACAGCGATGATGGAGAATAAGACCGGGTAGGTTAATAACGATTGAACATTGGCAAAGTTGTAGTAATAGGCAATGATCAAGCCTGCAATCAGAAGCATTTCAAAAAATAAAATGATTAAGGTGCTGGTTCTTAGTCGAGATAGTATTTTAATCATAATCCTTATGAAATTATACTTGAAAAATGGATACAAGGGGCATCTATTTATGGATGATACAATTCGTATTTAGACTTTTTAAAAATGCCATTTTGAAGAGAATAATACAGTTTTTTAAGTTTTCTATCTTAACTGTTTATTGATTTTTAAAGAGACTTTCATGTGCAAACAATAGTTATCATCGATACGATATGAGGATATGTCTTACTGTGGTTTTTACTCTATAAAGAACAAAAACCCTGTAAGTTAATACAAGGTTTTAGGGGGACTATGTTAGAACCAAGCAGAGTACTTGTTACAGGGACAAGCTCAGTGTTGGTTTACACAAATAGGCTTAATCCATTAAGAATGGAATAAGTGCCATGAAGCGAGCGTTTTTGATCGCCACTGCTAATTCACGTTGATAACGGGCATTGGTGCCAGTGACTCGACGTGGGGAAATCTTACCGTTTGGGGTAATGAAGCGTTTGAGCAATTCCACATCCTTGTAATCAATAAACTTGATGTTGTTGGTGGTGAAATAGCAAACTTTCTTCTTTGGACGCATTTTTTTAAAGGCCATAAGTGAAGTTCCTTTCTTTAGAAGGGGAGATCGTCATCGACGATATCAATACTTTCTAAGTTTTTATTGTCTTGTTTGTCAACTTCGGGTGATGGGGTTGGATCAGTGTTCGTTCCTTGGCCACTCCCTTTTGGATCGAGGAATTGAATCATATCCGTAAGGATGTCTAACGAACTACCTTTACGGCCATCTTTGGTTTCGTAATTACGTTGTTGAAGTCTACCTTCTACACCAATCAAACTTCCCTTGCGGGTATATTTGGCTAAATTATCCGCGGTGTTACCAAAGGCAACACAGTTAATAAATGAAGCGGTTTTTTGTTCACCTGGTTTGGTTCGGTTATCAACAGCCACCGTGAAGGAGGCAAAGCTGTTGCCGGACGTAGATTTTCTTAATTCAGGATTCTTTGTTAAACGACCAACAATCACGACACGATTAATCATAAGTTAAACCTTCCTTATTTTTGTTCAGGATCAACGATGATTAAATGACGTAATATTGCATTGTTAATTTTTGCAAGACGGTCAAATTCTTTAACCGCTTCTGCAGACGCTGTCGCTTTGACAACGACATAATAGCCTTTACGTTGCTCTTTAATAATATAAGCAAGGTCACGTGATCCCCATTCGTTCACATTGATGATTGTGGCACCATTGGACGTCAAAACTGCGTGGACTTTAGCCACTTCAGCTTTACGGGTTTCTTCGCTTTGGCCATCACGTATAACATACATGATTTCGTACTTTTTCATAAAGCACCTCCCTCTGGACATTCTGGCTCCCATTTACTGGAAGCAGAGAGTATTTGAATAGCCTTCACGCTATACGTAAAGAGTATAAAGGACACCCTCCTTGATGTAAAGACAAAGTACCTTATTCATCGTCTCCTTATCCATCAATAGGGTTAGAAAACAAAGAATCGTTGATTTATTTTGTTTTTAACGTAGGAAAGAGGATCACTTCTCGAATTGAACTTTGATTGGTTAATAACATCACCAAGCGGTCAATGCCAATACCAATCCCACCAGCAGGGGGCATACCAAATTGAAGTGCTTCTAAAAAATCCATGTCGTTCTCAGATGCTTCTTTATCGCCTCGGGTTTTTGCTTCCACTTGCGCTTGGAAACGTTCTTCTTGATCAAGGGGGTTATTTAATTCGGTAAAGGCATTCGCGTACTCAGAACCATCAATGAATAATTCAAAGCGTTCTGTAAATCGAGCATCCTTGCTTTTCTTTGCCAATGGACTAATTTCTAATGGATGCCCTGTGACGAAGGTTGGTTGAATGAGTTTTTTCTCACAGAAGGTTTCAAAAAATTTATTGATGACATATCCAACTGCGTTTTCGTGTTTGTCTAAATGAATGTTGTGTTTATCCGCGAGGGCTTTGGCTTGTTCAAATGACATGGGTGTAAAAAAGTTAATACCGGTATGTTCTTTAATCAAATCAACCATGTGCACACTTCGAAAGGGTGGTTTTAAGGAGATGGTTTTTTCACCCCATGGTAAATCATAACTTCCTGTTAGTTTCATCGCGATGTTGGATAGTAGAGTCTCCGCGAGAGCTTTCATGTCGTCAATGTCGCCATACGCTTGATACGCTTCAATTGTGGTGAATTCAGGATTGTGACGTGTATCAATGCCTTCATTTCTAAATAAGCGACCGATTTCATACACGCGTTCTAACCCACCCACGAGCAATCGTTTTAAAGGAAGTTCGGTGGCAATACGTAAATAAAAATCTCGATCTAAAGCGTTATGGTGGGTGGTGAATGGACGGGCAGATGCTCCCCCGAGGGTGGATTGCAGCATGCTTGTTTCAAATTCAACAAACCCTTGTTGATCCATGTGTTGTTGAATCATTCGGATAATTTTAGGTCTCATGAAGGCAACTTTGCGAGCATCTTCATTCACAATCAAATCCACATATCGACGGCGATATCGTTCTTCAACATCACTTAGTCCATGATACTTTTCGGGTAAGGGTCTTAAGGATTTTACAAGGTGTGTATACGTGGTCACTTTAACGGTGATTTCACCTGTTTTGGTTAACATAAGAGTTCCTTGAACCCCAACAATATCTCCTAAATCAGCAAGTTCAAAAACACTATAGGACTCATCCCCAATCACGTCTTTTCGAATATACGCTTGGATATTACCCAACTTATCTTGGATGGTGACAAAGCTTGCTTTCCCCATGTTTCGGAGTAAGACCAAACGACCAGCGATGGATGTGGGAATGGCAGCGGCTTCTAGCTCATCGTGCGTTTTGCCTACAGCAATTTTTTTTGCTTCTAAGGAATGGTGGGTTGTGATAAATTTTTGACCAAAAGGATCAATCCCTTTGTCGATAAGTTTTTGAAGTTTTTCCCGACGTACGACTTCTTGATCAGTCAGCGCCATAATTATGCGTCCTTGTCTTCTTTCTTTTTCCGTGGTTTTTTAATATCATCTACGACGGTTTTGTCATTGAGAATACCTTGGATTTCTTCTGCGGTGATGGTTTCTTTTTCTAATAATGTTTTGGCAATCAAGATCACATCTTGTTTCTTTTCAGTTAAGATTTTTCTTGCTTCTTCGTGAGCGTTATCAATAATTTTTCTTACTTCTTTATCAATTTCAAAAGCAACTTGGGTTGAAAAATTCTTTTGAGTAGAGTTGTAATCTCTTCCTAAGAAAACTGAACCTGTATTGGATTCATATTGAATAGGTCCTAAGGCACTCATCCCATATTCAGTGACCATCATTCGAGCAATTCGGGTAGCTACTTCGATGTCGTTTTGTGCGCCTGTAGAAACATCACCAAAGAAGATTTCTTCAGAGGTACGACCACCTAAATAGCCAATGATTCTTGCTTCTAATTGGTTTTTGGTCATCAAGAAGCGGTCTTCTTCTGGCGTCATCATCACGTGACCACCAGTACGGCCTCGAGGAACAATCGTAATTTTTTGAACTTTATCAGAAAACTTTAAATTTAATCCAATCACCGCGTGACCAGCTTCGTGATAGGCAACCACTTCGCGTTCATGTTCAGACATCCCTTTGGAACTCTTGGCAGGACCCGCGATACGGCGATCAATGGCTTCATCAATATCTTTAATGGTAACCATTTCACGGTTGTTACGAACGGCAAGAATGGCGGCTTCATTCATGATGTTGGCGATATCTGCTCCAGAAAAACCGACGGTTCGTTTGGAGATGTTATCAAAGTCGACGGTTGGATCAATTTTCTTATTTCTTGAGTGAACAGCAAAGATAGCTGCTCGACCTTTGCGATCAGGTAGGTTGACGGTGATTTGGCGATCAAAACGACCTGCTCGTAAAAGAGCTGGATCAAGAACATCATCCCGGTTGGTTGCTGCGATAACAATGATGCCGGAGTTATCTGCAAATCCATCTAATTCAACTAGCAATTGGTTTAAGGTTTGTTCACGTTCGTCGTTACCACCACCCATGCCAGCGCCACGTTGACGACCAACAGCATCGATTTCATCAATAAAAATTAAGCAAGGTGCATTTCGTTTTGCTTGGCGGAACATATCGCGGACGCGACCAGCACCCACCCCAACAAACATTTCTACAAAATCAGAACCAGAAATGGAGAAGAATGGAACACCAGCTTCACCAGCGACGGCTTTTGCTAATAACGTTTTTCCTGTTCCTGGAGGACCAACCAATAAAACCCCTCGAGGTAATTTGGCACCAAGTCTTGTAAACTTGGCAGGTGTTTTTAGATATTCAACAAGTTCTACTAACTCAGCTTTTTCTTCTTCTGCGCCGGCAACATCAGCAAATTTTACTTTGGAATTGTCTTCACGACGAGCGCGAGAACGATTAAATTCTAAGGCTTTGTTGTTGGTGTTATTGACACTGGAGTTCATTCTCGAAAAGATAAATAAAAACACAAGAGCAGAACCACCGACGACAAAGATGGTTGGGCCCCAAGCATCAAACCAAGTGGTTTCAAAGGCATTATCAGTATTCCAAATTCGGGCAAAATAAAACCCTTTGCTTGGGTCGTTTTCGTCAATCAACCGACTGCTTAATGCTTCGTCAACCTCTGCTTTAATAAAGGAATTGCTGGTTTCAAATGTTGCAGTAAAATAAATGACGCCACCATCTTCACTGATGTAATTACCAGTGATGGTTGTGACTGTTTCCCGTTCTGTGGTGGTGACTTCTTTGATTTCTGCAGTGTTTAAAAAAGTACCTAAATTCGTGGCTGGAATGATTGCTGTCGCCGCTGGATTAGAAAAAAACACAAGCCATACAAAGGCTAAGACGGCGGCCGCCATCATCAGGTATGGAAATAAATAATTGATAAGGGAATTGGGTTTACGATTCATTGGGTTCATCATGACTCCTTGTTATTAAGATATATAGTGAAAATTATACACGATATAACCTTGATAACTTATTATATTCTATTCAACTATTTCAAACCAATTATTCTCTTGGTTAGCAAGGTTTTTCTGATAGCGAGGAATGCTCACAATCTTCCCTCTTGCATTGGTGACCACTGGCCAGATCTCTCTTAAGAATAGAGGGAGTTTCCAATCTATCGCCAAACGACGAAAGGTTTTCTTGTAGTCTTTAATTTGATATTGGTCACGACCTCGAGCAGAACGAATGATACTTCGTTGAAACGTTTCTGGCATGAATTTGAATTGGAAATGAAGCAAAGGCAAGACTAGGTTGGGACCGTGGCTTTGAAGTCGATAGGGTTTTAACCAAGTCTTAGAAAGCACCCATCCATCCGCATATGCTTTTTCAAACCACCACCCCTTTGTTAAAGGGACGCGAATATTTGGTTTTTTAGATACAAGAACGGCATGAATTTTTTTAAGAAAGGCGTGAGTAATTGGAAAATGGATGCCTTCGTGTTTGGATTTACCTAACCAATAAAGGAACTGAGATGACTCATCGAGTTTAATGTAATCTTTGAGGGTAAATCGTTTACGAGAAATCACCGAAGCAAGTTCTTTCATCTTATTTTCTAATTCGAAGTTTTGAGAATGAATCATTGTTAATTGGAGAATTTTTTCTTTTTCTGATAAAGATAAAAGGGCAATCCGAACTTTATTTCTTGTATAGATTGGTTTTGCATTACTGGCATCGATAGCAAACCCAATGTTATTTTCATTGCAAAACGCAAGGATGGTTGACTTAAAGGTTTGCAATAGTGGACGAATAACGAACGTTCCTTGCCATTCACTTTGCGAACGAATGCCGTAATAATCATGAAGGGATTGGCGTTGTATTTGCATCGTCGCCGTCTCTAGATCATCATCTGCGTGATGCGCAGTGAGGATGGCCGATAAGTGATTCTCGGTTGCAACTTGTTTAAAAAAGTCATAGCGAATGGTTCTTGCTTGATCTTGAAAATTGCCTTTGGGTTTTGTTTGAACATCAAGAATATGCAAAGGGATATCGTGCTGCAAACAAACTTGTTCGAGTTGATTTTGTTCATAATCACTGACATCTCGTTGGTGGTAATTCACATGAGCGACTTCAACCTGATAACCTTGATGGATTAAGGAAAAAAGCAAGGCCATGGAATCTGGTCCATAAGAAACTGCCACCAAATATGATTTGGTTTTATCGAGATGGTTTTCGTTGAGGTTGAGGAATGGTTTCATAATTATCAATCGGGTCTAACACACGAATGCGAATGGTTTTTTCTTTGAAATAAATATCGAGGATGTCTTGAGGTTTAACCACATAACTTGGTTTGGTCAGTGAGTCATTGACGCGTATTCGATTCTTCTCAATGGTTTCTTTTGCCAACGCTCGCCGTTTAACAATCCCAATATGTTTGATGTATAAATCTAATCGCATAGCTTTAGTTTAGTCCTTTTTGCTTAAGGTGTCGTAAGTTTCAACCAAGGCACGAATCAAATCCATTAAGATGCTAAACCAGTCGCCAGTTTTTTGCAGGCGAATTCTGAGAATCCGATTGGCGTAATTGACTTTGAGCACTTGTAGGTGTTGTTGAATCCGATCAAACAAAACGGTTCCTGATCGATTGAGGTTAGTAAACGCTTCGCTACAAAAAACATCAAGATACGCTTTGGTTTCTTGCCAAGAACCAACGGATGGGTGTGTGGTTAATAAATCAAAGTGACGCTTTTTTAATAAATTTTGGACTTGGTCTGGAAGCCGTCCGTACAAATCGCGAATATAGGATTCAATGGTTTGCAATTCTTCAAATGTTTTTGCAGATTCAATCGCCTGATAAAGTTCAACCTTGTCTTCACTCTTCGCGTACGTTTCAGGAATATAGGCGTCAATCATTAGTGAGGCAACGGTGGTCACAGGTGGGGTGAGGATTCCGGTTTTCTTTTCTTGGATCGCTTCGTTTAGTAATTGTAAATACATGTCCAACCCAACTGTGTCAATAAACCCAGCTTGTTCGGGACCTAAAATATCTCCGGCACCACGAATCATTAAATCGCGTTGAGCAATTTTATAACCACTGCCAAGTTCAGTGAATTCTTGGATCGCTTTTAATCGTTTATTCGCTTGCTCATTTAAACGTTCTGCTTCTTCGTAAAGCAAGTATGCATAGGCAATACGGTTGCCACGGCCGACCCGACCTTTGATTTGATATAACTGCGCCAAGCCAAAATTAGCCGCGTTTTCAACAATGATTAGATTGGCATTGCTCACATCAATCCCGTTTTCAATGATTGACGTGCACACGAGTAAGTTAATCGAACCATTATAAAAATCCACCATCACGTCTTCGATTTCGTCTTTGTCCATTTGTCCATGAACAACGCCAACGCGACTTCCTTTAATTTTGGTTTTTAGATTATTCGCAACTACATAAATATCATCCACTCGGTTGTGCAGAAAATAAACTTGGCCTTCTCTAGCTAATTCACGTTCAATCAATTCCTTGACCACAAGCGGGTCATGACGCATCACGTACGTTTGAATCGGAACTCGATTTAACGGAGAGGTATTGATGTGTGAGAGTTGACGAATTCCAAGGAGTGAAATTTGTAATGTTCGCGGAATCGGTGTTGCACTAAGGGTAAGCACATCAACATTGGTTTTGATTTCTTTAATTTTTTCTTTTTGTTCAACGCCAAATCGTTGTTCTTCATCGACAATGAGTAAACCTAAATCTCGATAGACAATATCTTTACTCAATAATCGATGGGTGCCAATGATCAATTGGATTTTTCCTGCCAGAATATCTTTGATATATGCTTTTTGTTTTGCTTCCGGAATCAACCGAGAAAAGATGGCAATGTGAATCCCAAAGGAAGCAA
>JBIIZK010000111.1:0-2612 GCA_044346305.1 Bacilli bacterium | reverse complement strand
ATAACCCCAAATAAAGTTAAGTTTCTCAATCAAGTCTTTGACGTTCCTCATGCCTTTAACGACAATGAAAAAGTGGATGTCGTTCTTCGCCCAGAAGATATTGAGATTAAACCAATCAACGAACATCCAATTCAAGGGACGATTTTTAATCGGATTTTTAAGGGTGTTCATTATGAATACTTATTAAACGTTGGTAAGAGTGAAGTGATTGTTCAAGACACCAAGGTATTTGAAGTTGGCACGGTGGTGTCTTTATATATTGATCCTAATTTGATTCACATCATGAAAAAAGAAATGACCATTAATCAATACCGGGATGCTTATTTAAATGACGCCAATCAATTGATCATCGACCAAGGAATCTTTGATGTCAATGTCACTCAGTTGCTTGAAGGTTCTAAACTTGACGAACAAGGATATTTAATCGGGCCTAAGAATAATAAATATAATTTAAAGAATTTAAAAGTGACTGCAGAAATTCCCTTTACCGATATTGAATTGTATGGCAATGACACTCCTGGTCAATTGGAAGCCAAAGTGATTACCTGTATTTATAAAGGTGATCATTACCAAGTGATTTTAAGAACCGAAGAGGAAGAGGATTTCATCGTTGATACCGAATATCAATTTGATTTAGGAACCAAACTAACCTTAAAAGTTGATGGCAGTAAAATCAAATTAAGACTTCGTGGAGATATCTCAGACTATGAAATTTAACTTCCAACGGAAGTATTTAGCTTTTCCTTACATCATCTTCCTGATTGGATTCATCGTCATGCCGGTCGCGGTGGTTTTCTTTTACGCGTTCACCGATGTTCAAGGGCAACCTTCATTAGCGGCAGCTGAATCCTTTTTTAGTAACCCTCAACGCATTACTGTATTAATGAATTCGATTTGGTATGCATTCGTCAATACGGTGTTATGTTTAGTCATTGGTTATCCCATTGCCATGATTCTAGCCAATAAAAAATACAATAAGAACGCTATCATCGTGTTGTTATTTGTCATGCCCATGTGGATTAACTTTGTCATTCGTACATGGGCGACCAAAGATCTTCTTTATTGGATTGGTATTACTGCCAATGAGAATCCAAATTTTCCCCTTGCAGTCACTATTGGATTGGTTTATAACTTTTTACCATTTGTGATCTTACCTTTATACACCACCATGTTAAAAATGGATAAATCCCAAATCGAAGCTGCTCAAGATTTAGGGGCTACGCCATTTCAAACTTTTTATAAAGTCATCATCCCCATGACGATGCCTGGGATTGTTGCCGCCGCAACCATGGTCTTTATGCCTACAATTTCAAGTCAAGTCATTCCTACAATTTTATCGGAAAAGAAAGTCATCCTATTTGGCGAAGCCATTTATAATGCTTATTTCCGGAGTTCCACTCCAGACGCGATTAACATTGGTTCGTTTATGTCGTTAATTATGCTTGTCTTTATTGGTTTAACTTTGTATGTCACACGTAAACTCAACCGACGAGAAGACCAATCGAGGAAGCATTTATGGTAAAACGATTATTGGCACAAAGTTATGTTGCCATCATTTTACTTTTGTTGTATTTACCTATCTTTTTACTAATCATGTTTTCTTTTATTGATACTCGCGTCGTTGGGGTGATTAGTCCCAACGCCACATTGACTCTTGATTTATATCGCCGACTTTTCCTTAATGAACGGGCGATGACTGCCGTCGGCAATACGTTTATGGTTGCCTTAATCAGTAGTATGATCAGCACCATCTTAGGGACCTTAGGTGCCGTTGGTATCTTTTATATGAAACGGACTGGGAAACGTCTTTTTGAGGCCCTCACTCAAATTCCTGTCATCAATGCTGAAATTGTCATGGCATTGTCTTTAGCGGTATTATTTGTGTTCATCGATTATGGGAACCGTGATTTATTTACATTAGTTGTTGGTCACATTGTTTTGACGATTGCGTTTGTCTACTTGTCGGTGAAACCAAAACTTCAACAACTTGATCCTAGCATCTATGAAGCGGCTTTAGATTTAGGCGCGACTCCGCTCAAAGCCTTATGGTTAGTCATCCTTCCACAAATCTTTCCAGGGATTGTCTCTGGTTTTGTCTTGGCCTTTACCTTGTCACTTGATGATTTTATTATTACATCTTTCTTGAAACCCACCTCAGGATTTGATACGCTTTCTACTTATGTAGAAGCGCAACTTCGGGTTGGGATTCCACCGGAAATTCGTGCATTAACTACCTTAATTTTTCTCTTCGCCGTGGGTGTCTTGATTGTTAACTACTCACTCACAGGAAAAGGCGATAGAAAGAATATACAAGCGATGTCACATCGCTAAAGAAAGAGGAAACGAGATGAAAAAGAGTTTAAGTGTTGTTGCCCTTGGTTTAGTTGCAGGAGCGCTCGCAGGTTGTGGTCCACGCGCTGATGTAACCCTCAAGGTCTATAACTGGGGTGGTTATATTTATGAAAAAGATCCAGAAGTTGCTGGTGATTTAGATTTGGTTGACCAATTTGAACAATGGTATGAAACCGAATATGGTGTCAGTGTGAATGTGGAATATGACATGTATGGGACCAATGAAGAAATGTATACCAACGTGGTCAATCTAAATGGTG
>JBIIZK010000084.1:0-3308 GCA_044346305.1 Bacilli bacterium | reverse complement strand
GACCATGATGTGAAGACTATAGGTGAGTTCATCTGACTCAGTTCTAATTAAAGAAGTTTTGACTTCATTGATGGCTTGGTAATATTCATCCATGCTGACGTCATTAAATTGGTCCTTAAATTGTTTTTTCAGTTGCGGAAAAACAACCTTTGTAAAAGCTAAAGACCGACCCAAAACATTTTCATAAAAGCGAGATTGGGATTCGTGAATGGACATCGCCGCCCCGCCACCAAGTAAAGTACCTTTGAGTTTTGCACCAATATTTTGTTCATAAATACCGTGTCCGCCTTCATGGGCGGTTGAGTAAATACTAGAAATAAAATTATCTTCATAGACGTGCGTGGTGACCCTGACATCACTTGGGGTAATTTCACTGCTGAAAGGGTGAACTGATTCTGCAAGAACCCCAGCATTCAAATCATAGCCAATGTAAGTGAGTAGATTTTTTGCATACGCCAATTGTTCATGTTTAGGAAACTTACGCGACATAAAATCAGTCCGGATCTTGACTTTAGATTGTTGGATTTTCTTTAATAAGGGCACGATTCTTGCTTTGAGTGTGGCAAAAAAAGTATCTAACTTTTCAATGGTCATCCCTTCTTCATAATCATCAAGGAGTTGATTATACAAAGGTCCTTCCACGGTTTTGGTTAGGGTTGCAAACTTTCTTACGTAACCTAGAATTTTTTCTAGGTAAGGTGCATAGGTTGCAAAGTCATTGTTTTCTTTAGCTTTTTCCCATGCAGTTTGAGCTTGTGACAATAAAATAGCGTAGTCTTGGTAATCCTTTGGATCAATTTTTTTAAGTTGATCGATTCTTTTGCGAACAAGAACAATCGTCCGTTTCATTTCTGGAGTTAAGGTTTCTGAATGCAAGGCGAGGTCGGCAATGAGTTTGTCATAAGCTGGATTGTTTTGATGTTGGAAACCTTCCAATGCCCAAAAACCCATGGCTTGGGAACGCTCATTCACCGCACCGTCGTTCTTTGGTGCAATCGTTTCCGCGTCAAAGTTTGCAACGTTCATCACGTAATCAAGTGCTTTGGTCTTCTGGTGATGTTTTTCAAATGCTTCTAATAATTGAGCGACGGATGGAGTTTGAATTTTTGCCATAATATGATTCCTTTGTTAAGAACTATTTTAAACCTTTATAATGAATTTAGTCATGATTATGAATTCAAACGACTCCTTTGATCAATACCTTGTTCAATTTGAACCACTGATACAAACTCGTTTGACCAAAGTTTATACCATCTTTCAAAAAGCTTTTCCAGAAGCTAAATTTTTCTTGTCTTACCAAATGCCAACCTTTAAAGGTAAAAAGAACCTTGTCCACTTTGCCGCTTATACGAATCATATTGGTATTTATCCAGGGCCTCTAGGCATTCAAGTGTTGCTTGACGCCTTCCCAACAATAAAATTGAGTAAAGGGACTTGGTTGATCCCACATCAGCAACCTTTTCCTGTCAAAGAATTTAATGTTTTGTGTGCATGGATTCAATCTCAAAACCTAGAATGAAGTTGTCTTTTCTACTCGATGTCTTGTGGTGCTCATTAAGCAGTTTTGGTGGACCAGAGGCTCATTATGGAATTTTTTCACAAATTTTAGTGAAAAAGAAGAAGTACATCTCTGAAGAAACCCTCGCGGAGTTGATTGGTGTGTTTTCATTGGTGCCTGGTCCAAGTAGCACCCAAACCATCACAGCAATTGGGTATTTGGTTGGTGGCCGTCTGCTCGCGTTGTTTACTTTTTTCGTGTGGGCATTTCCCGCGATCGTAATCATGACCATCATCGGTATTTTCTTTACAACATTTAGTCAACTACCTATGTTCACTAACTTGTTAACAGTTTTACCTTCTGTTGCGATTGGATTTATCGCTTTTGCTGGTTGGTCGTTATCTCGTAAGGTTCTTAAAAAAACCGAAGATTTTTTTCTCTTTGTTGGCGTTTTTATTCTTGGTTATTTACTCGTTCCTATTTCAGTTTGGGCGGTTCCACTTTTGTTAATTGCAACAGGATTCATTAAAAATGTTTTTCTAGCTCAACCTATTCAAAGATTTACCACACAAGTAAACATTCCTTGGATTTGGTTGGTTTTTGTTGTTGCCATCGCCATCATGAATGAAGGGTTACTCTTGCTGTTGACCAACCCTTGGCTAAGTTTAATGACTTCTTTTTATCGATATGGTTACTCTGTCATTGGCGGAGGCCAAATTGTTGTCCCTTTGATGATTCAAGATTTAGTCACTCAACAATCGCTTTTATCTTTAGAAACCTTTTTATCGGGGTATGCGATCGACCAAGCCATTCCCGGGCCTTTATTTAGTTTTGCGTCGTTTGTGGGAGCCCAGGTGATACAAGATCCATCGGTATCATGGTTGGCTGGCATCTTGTCTGGGTTTAGTATTTTTTTACCCGGTGTTTTACTTGTCTATTTTGTCGTACCGATTTGGCAAGACTTAAGAAAAAACCAATGGATGAAAGGGTCGCTATCTGGGATTACCGTGGCTGCATCATCGTTGATTGTATTAACGGCAATGAATCAATTATTTTTATTAGAAGTTAGTCTACTAGGTTACGGGTTAACACTAGCCACATTCCTTTTGCTCAATATAAAAAAACTTCCTGTCCCATTGATTGTCGTTTTACTTCTTTCGATTGGTTTGTTGTTTTAAGCTGGCGACGTGACCACTAAACCAGCAATATCAATCAAACCTCTCGGTTTGAATATTGAAACTTCATACCCAACAATCCCACTGGTGTGGGGATTCTTTTTTGGAATGTTTTCGCCTATCCAAATATTTAAACCCAAATGATGGTGATAACCACCAGTTGATAAAAATGAAGCGCTTTTTCCATACACTTGGATTAATTGATAACCGAATTTGTTTTGATAATATTCACCTGCCGCTTCTAGATTTGCAACGTGTAAATGAAGATGGCCAATGATTGTTGAAGGAAGAAAACCTCCAAAAGGTTTCGCTAAACCAAGGACTTCTTCGTGATTCATTCTGTCTGTGATCATGGCTAATTTTTTATCTTGATATGGCCAAAGCATTGGTAGTCGATCAGCATAGATTTCAATCCCATTGCCTTCTGGATCGGATAAGTAAATTGCTTCGGAAACTCCGTGGTCAGATAGACCTTGTAATGGATAGCGAGATTGAATCAGATGCTTTAAAATGCTCCCAAGTGCTTCTCTAGTTGGGACTAAATACGCAACGTGATACAAACCCTGAGTGGTTATTGTTTCAATTGGATAGGGTTGATCATGCTTAAGAATTAGTAAAGGGTTGGCGATTCCAAG
>JBIIZK010000083.1:0-3325 GCA_044346305.1 Bacilli bacterium | reverse complement strand
TTGATGTTCAAAAAGCTCCCCATAAACAACATTTACACAAAGTGAGTGTGAGTTATGGATCTATTAAGGTCGGCGATCGTTTACGTTTACAAATTAAAGAAGATCGTCGCCGAATCATTGAACAACATCACTCCTCATTACATTTATTGCAAGCTGCATTAAAAAAATATTTAGGAGATCACATTATTCAACAAGGATCTTTTGTTGGTGATAGTTATGCTCGCTTTGATTTTTCACATCATAGTAAAATCACTGATCAAGAGTTGATCGCCTTAGAAGAAGATGTCAATCACCAAATTCAACAAGCTTCAACCACGACGATTGAATGGTTACCCATTGATCAAGCGAGATTAACTGGGGCAACTGCTCCTTTTGAAGAAAAGTATGGTGACATTGTTCGCATTGTTAGTCTTGGTGCTCGGTCCAAAGAATTCTGTGGTGGAACCCATGTGAAAAATACCTTAGACATTGGGATGTTTGCCATCGTTTCTGAAGAAAGCATTGCCGCAGGAACTCGCCGATTGGTCGTGGTGAGTGGTGCCCCAGCCTATGCCCATTTCAAACAAAAGGAAACCATGCTTATTCAATTAAGAACCCAACTTGGTGCAACATCTACCAAAGAAATCTTTGATCGTTTAAAAGTCTTGATTCAAGAAAAAGACCAATTAAAAAGTGCTCTCACCCAAGCTCAAGATGGACAAGCCGATGGCATTGCATTTACCTTATCAAATCAAATCAAAACCACACCAATTCTTCATGGATTCTTCTATGAACCGACCCTCACCCGGCTGTTGCTATTAAAAGTCATGGATCGTTTAAAAGCAAAATTTTCCAATGCATTGATTGTTATTATTGGTAAAGAAGAGACTGGTTATCCAATTGGAACGTATGTCGGTGGTATGTTACAAACGGCAACTCGAAATGCATCAATCATCACAAAAATGATTGCATTAGCGATGCAAGGTTCTGGTGGAGGAAAACCTGATTTAGCTTTTGGGGCTGGAAAAGTCATGGTTGATTTAACCCCCTTATGGGAAAAAATAAAACTTTGAGTAGAACAACACCTATCTATCTTGGATTTGATTTAGGCAGTAAGTCCTTAGGAATTGCCATAAAAAACCGTCTAGGCTTAATTATTCCACTACCTGCTTGGTTTTTTCCTCGCCTTGATGAAATTCAATTAAACAAATTGATGCTTCGATTAATTGAAGAACATCAGCCCAAGGCATTGATCTTTGGTATTCCTTACCATGCCGATGGACGGGAAAGTCATCAAACCGCTTGGGTTCAAGGAGTGATCGGTAGGTTAAGTACCACCATTGATTTACCCATTTTTGCAGTCGACGAACGATTTACTACCCTTGAAGCAAAAGAACGTCTTCACGAATTTGGTTTACCAGAAAAAAAACAAAAAGATTACATCGATTCCGTTGCCGCTTGTATAATATTAGAGCAATATGAAAGACAACCTCGATAACACCCTTGAAATCGTCATGGAAAGTGGCGAAACAGAAATTTTCTTTATTTATTTTACCTTTATTTTTCAACATGAAAATTATGTTATTTATTTTCACCCTAATGCGCCTGATGATCTTTATGTGAAAGCCTATGATGACCTCACCCTCGCCTTATCAGAGCCAAGTGAAGAAGCACTCGCTTATGCAGAAACCATGATTGAAAATTATGAAGAAGAAGATAAGGATCCTGAGAAAATTGATGGTAATTTAGATAAATAATTGCTAAAATAAACAAGCATTCAACAACAAGGAGCAACAACATGGAAAATGAAAAAGTCCAATTAACGCGCGAAGGTTACGACAAACTTAAAGCAGAGTTGAGGCATTTGATCGATGTCATTCGTCCTGAAGTCATTGAACAATTGGCCTACGCTCGGTCCTTAGGCGATTTGTCTGAAAATGCGGATTATGATGCAGCCAAAGCAAAGCAAGCGGATGTAGAACAACGTATTCGCCAACTTGAGGATATTTTATCCAATGCCAATATCATGAACGATGCAACGGGCTCAAGTAAGATTGTGACCTTTGGTCGTACCATTAAAGTGCTTCATTTAGGAAATAAAAAAGAATACAGCTTTAAAATTGTTGGGACACATGAAACCAATCCAACCGATGGCACCATTAGTAATGTTTCTCCATTAGGAGAAGCCATTATGGGTGGAAAAGTTAGTGATAAAGTCACCGTTAAAGCTCCTAAACCTTATCAAGTTCAGATTTTAAAGATAGAATAATTGTTTCACTATCTACTATTCAACCTCCCTATTGTTAATTGGGAGGTTTTTTTATGTTTAAAGTTATGCTCGGAGTTTTATTTTTTACCATCATTACGCTGGTGGTGTTCTTGAACCTTGATCCCAATATAGTCCAAACGCCAGCAAGCGAGCTAAGTTCACTCTCGTCTGATTTTATGACTGTGGGGATTTCAGGAGAGGTGCAAAAACCCGGAACCTATATTGTCAAAAAGGACGGTACCCTCGGGGATGTGATTACCCTTTCTGGAGGAGCATCAAGCAATGCCGATGAAGATGCGTACGAGTTAACCTTGCCCTTATTCGCAGGTGGACAATTTTATATCGCTCCAAAGTTTGATCCTACGGATGTTTGTGGAACGAGTGAACTGATTAAAGTCGGACTAAATTCAGCCAATCGAGAAACCTTGATGACTTTATCAAACATTGGAACAAGTTTAGCAAATGCAATTGTTGAATATCGCCAAAGCCAAGGTAACTATACTTATTTAGAACAAATCATGGAAGTTCCAGGCATTGGTCAATCGACATTTACGCGGATTAAAAATTATATTAACCTGCTTTGAAATGGACTTTACTTTTTGTTTCGGTATTAGGATGGTCATGTTGGCTTGAAAGCTATCATTTCATTTTCATCATCCTTCCTGTAGGAGTTGGGGTCTGGTTCTACCTCAAAGAACCAGCGATGATGCCATGGTGGGGTGGTCTTGCCTTCGGATTTACTTTGATTGTTGTCATTCAGCTTACGTCCACCTTTAATGAAGAAGGCCTTTTCTTCGTTAGAGAAAAAAGAGCAACTTGGATGATAGTTGAACAAAATTTTCACCAGTATTATGTAGCATTAAAACCCAATGATAATGTAGAAATGGGAGACATTCTTAAGATAACAGGTGTACTTGAAGAATTACGGATGAACACCTATGAATCAATGTTTAATTTTAAAGATTATCTTCACGATCGTGGCGTAGATCAGACCATTATGATGCGATCATTTGAAACCATCGTTCGTTTCCCTGTTCGATTTTCAAGCATCATCCATTATCGTATCGATTTCCTTGA
>JBIIZK010000082.1:0-3337 GCA_044346305.1 Bacilli bacterium | reverse complement strand
TAAGAAATGGTAGCCATTCAGTGTAAAGAAAAGGTTTAACTTGCGCGACAATCCCTTGATGATTTCCACGATCCACCAATTTTTCTAAACGTTCGTCCTCTATCCTTTCTACAGGTAATTTTTTTTGTTGAATTAAGCCAAGAATCAAGGAGTCTTTAAAGTTGGAACTTAAAAAAACTTTCGTTGCATTTCCTGAACGAATACTTGCTTCAACTGCATGTTTCCCGTAGCGATATTGTTCCATGAATAATGAGATAAAAAATCCTAATCTTGTTTCGAATTATTCTGCATGAAACGATGTGGTGATTTCTAGAGGGTTGATACGAAGTTTTAAATCCTCGATTAAGGTTAAAGCGGTGGCATGATTAATTTGCGAATACGTGACAGTAATTCTTAATACTTTCGAACCTTGGTATGTGGTTATTTGCGAATCAATATTTCGAATTCCAACGCGCATTTCTCGGGCAGACTCATGAATATTTTTTAAAACCGGTTGATTATCTTTAACCAAGACAAAGACTTTCGGAGCCTTTCGATTGATAAAACTTTCAAATTTTCTTAACATCGTTAAGGTAAACAAACCAACCAATGCGCCTGAGGTGGCCAGAATAAATTGCCCAGCCCCAGCAGCCAATCCAATCGCCATGGCTAACCAAAGCGTGGTCGCAGTGGTTAAACCTTTAATATCAAATCCATTTTGAATGATCGTACCTGCACCAATAAAACCAACACCGGTGATAACTTGCGCGGCCAAACGAGCTGGATCGCGATCTAAATTCAAATCACCAAATCCATAAATGGATAAAAGCATGATGAGTGAAGAACCTAAAGCAACAAGTATGTGTGTTCTTAAACCGGCAGAGTGCCCATGATATTCTCTCTCATAACCAATCAAACCAGCCAGGATAGTGGCCATAACTAGAGATAATATGCTTAAGAAAAAATTCCCAAAAGGTGGGAGTAAGTTATTTAGAAAATCAACAAGCAATTCATCAATCGTTGTCACAGTTAAGATGGTCATAGTTTCGCTCCTTGTTTCTTAAATAATGATTTGACGTTTTTTTAACATCTGTCTAATGGTATCGGACTTCGCAAAATCCTGCGTTTGCTTTGCAGATAAATAATCTTGATAGAACTGATGATCTTCTTTGGTCAAGATTGGAAAAGAAATGAATAGACCAAGTATAGTCAACATCGCTTGAATTGTAAAGAAACGATGAATCAAGTCCTTGATGGAAGGGGCTTTTTCTCGAAGTAAGGCATTGGTAATTTTCACATATTGATGTAAGTAAGTTAATGCGTTGGCCGTATTGATATCATTGGATAACGCTTGTAAAAACTCAAGTGGGGCTGGGACAGACATACTCTTGAGTTGACCACCTTGGAGTTGGATGAAGGTGGCTAGCTGTTGAACTGCGAGTTGTAATTTAATGAGTTCTTGTTGAGTATTATCAATGATTTGCGAAGTAATATTAACAGGCATTCGATAATGGGTTGCCAATAACAAATACCGAAGTAAAGGCGCTTCATAAGTTGATAAAAAATCCTTTGCTAAAAATATATTACCAGTCGATTTGCTCATTTTTTCAGCATTGAGATTAATAAATCCATTGTGCAACCAATAGTTTGCTAAATGAGTTTGATTTATCGCTTGCGATTGGGCAATTTCATTTTCATGATGAGGAAACTTTAAATCAAAACCGCCGCCATGAATATCAATCAATGGTTGCTTAAATGTTTCCTGAATCATCACCACGCACTCAGTGTGCCATCCAGGTCGGCCATTTCCAAATGGAGCTGGAAACGTAATCCCTTCGGTGGTATGTTTCCATAACGCAAAATCCAAAGGATCTTCTTTATCTTGATTTTCTTCCACACGCGCTCCGACTTTAATTTCATCAAGATCAACATGAGATAGTTGACCATAATTCTTAACTTTTCTCACTCGAAAAAAAACATCACCGCTTTTCGTCTTGTAAGCAAATCCTTTATTAAGTAAGGATTGAATAAATTCAATCATCGCCGGTAAATGCTCAGTCACGGTTGGGGTAAAATCAGGTAGTGATGCGTTCATTTTTTCAACATCTGCTTGATAAGCTTTGATGAATTTAGTCGCAATACTTTTTTCATCAAGGTTTTCTTTTTTTGCTTTTTCAATAATCCGATCATCAATGTCAGTGTAATTGGAAACGTGTTTAACTTGATAACCTAGAGCGATAAAAAGTTTCTTTAATACGTCAAAGACAACAACTGGGCGAAGATTGCCAATATGAACAAAATCATAAACCGTGGGCCCACAAACATACATCGTTACTTGGCCTTGTTTAATTGGAACAAACGTTTCTAGTTTATCTTTAAGACCATTAAATAATTTAATTTCCATCATCTTTATTCTACCTTGATTTCAACATTTAACCAGTGGCGAATATAGGATCCTATATCAAACTTTCTTTTTAATCCTGCGGCGTTCATATAACGTATCATTCCAAAAATAGGCCGTTCCCCCCATGGTCGATCATGGACTCCACCAATCGCCCAAGCTGTCCCTGTATAACCATTTGGGTCTCGTCCATCCAATTCAAATTGATCATTCAACGTATTGGCATATTGAATACCTTCTTCAGGAGATGATGTCCATTCTAATATCTTTTTTGCCCAATACATTCTCATGTATCCATGCATATAACCAGTCTTCACCATTTGGATTTGCGCGGCGTTCCAAGCATCGTCATGAGTTTTAGCTTGGGTGAGTGTATCAAGAGAATAGATAAATTCACGTTTATCTTTTCGATGCGCATCTAAGGTCTTTTTAGCCCAATCTGGAAAACCTAAAAATGAATCATAATTTGAATTATAGAAACAGTAGTTATCAGCAAGTTCTTTGCGAACAATCAATTCTTCAAGAAACGCCTCATGCGGTTGACCAGTTTTCTTAACTGCCAATGCCACAGTTTGACTACTCAGGTGACCGAAATGAAAGTAACTAGACAACCGACTCGTTGCTTCAACGTTAGGATTATTTCTTTCTTCATAACGATCTAAACGTTTCAGTAAAAAATCCTTTAGAGCGTGGTCAGGATCAATGGACTCTTTGATGTCCTTAAGGAAATTAGCATCGTGAATTCCTTGGTATTGAAAAGAAATGGTTGATATCCACGAAGGATAAGGATGTAAAAATTCATTAATTAATCGATGAATTTTTGGTCTAAGCGTGTAAGCACCCCATTCTTGTTTCTGGCTAGCAACATGGACTGGGACAATGTTGTGAGCGTCAACTTCAACCATGTTGATGGCAATGGTATCCGCTAATTTTGTTCTTAATGACCGCATATCTTTT
>JBIIZK010000099.1:0-2856 GCA_044346305.1 Bacilli bacterium | reverse complement strand
TACTCACACATACCTTTTCAAAATTGAAGGTAGCCGTGACGGCCGTTACGTTGCTAAAGAAGTTGAATCGGTCGCGACTGGTTCAAAACAAACATTTGTCTTAGATATATCAACAATTAGTGCAGCTGATCGCGCAAAGTTAAACTTAATCGTATTTTTCCACAAACTTCCAACCAATCCAGTCACTGGAACTATCATCATTCATGGCGTTTCTTACGCTGCCTAATCTATTTATAAATTTATAGAATGAGGTTTATTGAATGAACAAAAAGCTGATGTTTTCAGTGCTTGGTTTACCTCTTCTCTTAGTTGCTTGCGCAGCTGTTCCAAGTGAAACAGGGCCAATTAAACTAAAAATTTGGGGTCCTAATCAAGAACAAAATTTTCTCCAAGCCAAAGCTGAAGAATTCAAAACTGCTAATCCAAGTTTAAATGTTGAATTTGAATTTGCCGCAGTTGGTGAACCAGAATTAAAGAGTGTCTTAACTCTTGATATCGCTGGTGGTGCCGATGTCTTCGCTTTCCCAGATGATCAATTACAAGATTTAGTTACGGCAGGGGCTTTGTCCCCTGTCCAACAATACCGGACAGATGTCATCGCTAGAAATATTGAATGGTCTGTTGATCTCGCTAAAATTGGTGAAACGGTGTATGCCTATCCCAATACCGCCGATAACGGGGTGTTCATGTACTATGATAAGCGTCATATTACTGCAGAACAAATGACATCCTTAGATTCTATCCTTGCCGTGGCTCAAGCAAAAAATTCAAGCATTGTCATCGATCCTATGGGTGGATGGGCAATGTCGATGTGGTTTGCCACTTCCGGAAATATTTCTTGGAACGCAGCAACCAGAACACAAACCATTGATTGGAATAATGCTGCTGGTTTAAATTCCGCAAAAGGGATGTTTAATGCTTATGCAACCAATCGTGTCATTCGCGATCAGGGTCTTATGCCTACGTTGTTTTTAGAAAATGAAACCGATATTACCAAAGGGATTATTGCTGGTGTCTCAGGAACTTGGAATGCAAACGCACTCACAGGGATTCTTGGTGCGCAAAACATTGGCATGATTAAAATGCCTACATTCAAAGTTGGTAGTGGTTCTCAAGTGCAATTAGGTTCGATGGTTGGTGCTAAATTAATCGGTGTTAACGGATTTACTAAACAACCAGCCATTGCTCACCAATTTGCAAACTTCCTTACCAATGCAGATACCCAAAAAGCTCGCGCGATTGCCTTAGGTGTTGGTCCAAGTAATCTTGCAGCCGCTGCAGATGCACTTGTTCAAGCAATTCCTTCTATTAAAGCTATTTCTGATCAAGCTCCATTTGGTATCCCTCAAGCTCAATCTGTCTCTTCATTCTACTGGACCCCAGCGGGTGCTTTCGCTGATGCTGTCATCACCGAAGCAAGAGCAATTGATACAACGGTTGAAGAAAATCTTCAAAAAGCAATTACTGCAGGAACGGTTCAAAATAACTCAACTGCCATTGCAACATACAAAACAGCAGAAAAAGCTCGTCTTATTGCCTTAAGCCATGCAAACTTACAAGGATACCTCAACACATTCGTTGAAGGTGTGCTTGCAGTCAACGAAAGCTAGGTTTAATTACGTTATTTCAACTCAGGGTAACTTAGTCGGTTATCCTGAGTTTTTGTTATCATCATTGAAAGGGGGATTTTTATGAAAGATGAATCCAAAAGTATGCCTTTTTATGTCTGGATTCCATTATCCATCTGGGATACTTTGTTTTCCTTAGGAAAAAGTATTTTTGGTTTCTTCTCTTCAGTTACGATCTCCATCGGTTTATTTATTGTTAATTTTGGCAAAAGAATGGTTCAATTCTTTATCTTGCTATATCGAATGTTTGCCCATTACATCGGTATTTTCAAGAAAGGCAATCTTCATACTCGACTTTCCTTTCTCGTGATGGGGTGGGGATCCATCATTCATAAACAATATGTTAAAGGAATTGGTTATTTCCTCATCCAAGTTGGTATCATCACCTCTATCTTTACTGTCTTTATGCGATACTTGGTCAAATTCACGACTTTAGGAACGGATTTGACAGCACCGGCTCGTTTTGATGAAGTGTTAGGAATTTATGTTGATGCCACTGAAGGTGATAATTCCATGTTGGTATTATTATTCTCTATTGCTGCTTTGTTGTTAATGTTTGCCCTTTTTTATGTCTACACCTTAAATATCGAAACTGCATACAAGAATCAATTGTTGGTTGCAGAAGGCAAACAACCAGCTGGTTTTAAAAAAGATGTTGATGAATTACTCAACCATCGGTTCCATGTCACAGTACTAACCTTTCCAACCATCTTTGCATTCACCTTTACCGTATTGCCTTTGATTTTTATGATCTTGTTGGCTTTTACTAACTTTGATCGTTTTCACCAACCTCCTGGAACGTTGTTTACATGGGTTGGATTAGATAACTTTATCGCCATGTTTGCCGGATCAACTGGTTATTATCGGTTCTTACCCGGAACCTTGGTTGCGATTCTGAGATGGTCGTTTATTTGGGCTTTCTTTGCTACTTTTTTAAACTATTTCTTTGGGATAATTCTCGCCCTGATGATTAATAAAAAAGGCATTCGCTTAAAAAAACTCTGGCGTACTGCGTTTGTCATCACCATTGCCGTCCCTCAATTTATTTCTTTACTCGTCATTAATTTCTTCTTGAATGATTTAGGGCCTTTAAAAAGTCTTTTTATGGATTTGGGTTGGGTTGATCAAGGATTTAGCTTCCTCGGTATTGCCCAAAATGCTAGGGTCACCGTTATCATTGTCAATTTATGGGTTGGGGTTCCCTACACCATGTTAATGACGTCAGGAA
>JBIIZK010000009.1:0-12411 GCA_044346305.1 Bacilli bacterium | reverse complement strand
TCGAAATCATTAAAAATAGCATCAAATCTTATGAGGAACATTTCGAAGGTTAATGACAATGAATCATATTGTCCTCTTCCATCCAGAAATTCCTCAAAATACAGGCAACATTATGCGTACAGCGATGGCAACAGAGTCCAAACTTCATATAATTGGGCCCCTACCATTTACGTTGAATGATGAAACCATCAAACGTGCTGGACTTGATTATCGTGAACACTTGCAATACACATACTATGAATCTTATCAAGACTTTATGGTTAAAAACCATCACCCAATTCTTCATTGCTTAACTCGGTATGGCGATAAAATATATACAGAAATAACTGTAAAAAATAAGGTAGAAGAGATTTTTCTTATGTTTGGGTCTGAGACGAGTGGCATAAGTGCAGAAATCATGAAGCAACATCAAAACTATTTATATCGGATTCCCATGAGCATGCTGGCAAGAAGTTTAAATTTATCGAACACAGTTGCCTTAGTTATTTATGAAGTTTTACGGCAACAACAATTTTCAGGATTAGCAACCAAAGAAGTCTTAAAAGGTGAGAATTTCCTTAAAGAAAAATTAAATCAATAGCGTTTGACCATTTTTAGCATTTGGTTTGCCCAATCTGGATTGGCATTAACTTTAATTTTCTTCGCGTCTTTGACAATAACTTGTCCTATTTGAGTTGTTCGTTTTAAAGATCCTACTTTTGCATAAGTAATTTCACCCGATATTTTTTTAGCTAAGGCAAGAACAAGTTGTGCACCTTTGATGATTCCATCATGATCAAAATTGGTTTGATGGAGAATTAAGTGACTTCCAGGTTCACCATAAATATGCATGAACACATCATTTTTCTTTGCGATTGAAAAGGTAAGAAAATCATTTTGTTTTGAGTTTTTTCCAAACGAGTACTTGATGTTTTTCTCAATGATAAAGTAAGGAGATTCATGATTAACTAGAATTGGTTTAGGTTTGATTCCACTGATTAAATGTTCACGAACTAAAAACGATTTTACTATATCAAGTTCATTTAAATTTGGTTTCGTTAATAGGGTTAAATGAAACAAATATGTTTCAATATTCTCTTTATTATGTTTGATTTGTTGATTAACTTCTTCAACCCCTTGTTTTGCTTTTTTAAATAAACGAAACAGATGATTGACGCCATCAAAATTACATTTAAAGTTTAAATTTGGTTTGGTTAGATTAAAAGGGTTAGGATATTCTAACCATGGTAAATTTGGCGCTAACTGAATTGCCTCGGCGATGCTTTTGTAATTTAGATTTTTCTGATGAGTGTTAAGGTCTTTTTCTAAAGCTGATTGACGTTTTACTTTTTTTTGATAATGAAATTTAATCAAAGATTGAAATTCTTTTGTCGAAAAATTTAAATGGAGCGTTTCGATATCTAATGAGCTATCGAAGACAATTCTTGATAACTTAGGTTTGATGATTTGTTTTGGTTGCCATCCAAGAATGGAATCAAAGATTGGAACTTCGTTCTTCAATAGAGTAAGTCTTGGCGCATAAGGTGCCATTTGAATAGTTAAAATATAGAATTCAATCGTTGAATCGTTCGGCGTATTGGTTAGTTTTATGTTCAATCGAAAATAAGGATCAACGTTTGCCTCTTGAATGATTAGATTATGAACATGTTGATCCAATCCGTGTGGTGTTAAATCGTTGAATTGAGTATTTTTTGCTAAAAGGGTCTGAATATGCATACGAGGATTGATATTATCAAGACAAATGATCCATCCGAGTTCTGGTTTGTTACTGAATGAAAGAATCCAATCATGATTAGGAAATAAGTAGATATGGTTGATTTTTTTACCGATAATAATTGAAGTAAATTTTGGTGGCAAAACTGTGGATAAATCCATAAAAAAAGTATAGCATAAACGATGCTTTGATTGACTTTTAGCTTGATTCATATGATAATTTTTCAAAGCTTATGAAGCGAGGATTATTAATTATATTGAGTGGTCCCTCCGGTGTTGGAAAAGGAACCATTCGAAAACGCATTATGGATGACGAAAGTCTTCAACTCTCCTATTCTGTTTCCATGACGACTCGGTCAAAACGAACTGGAGAAATTGAAGGCAAAGATTATTTCTTTGTTGATTCATCAACCTTCCAGTCTGCCATTGACCAAAACAATTTATTGGAGTGGGCTGAATTTGTGGGTAATCGTTATGGCACCCCAAAAGCGGAAGTTCAACACTTACGTCAACAGGGCAAAAATGTTTTATTAGAAATTGAAATTAATGGTGCTAAACAAGTTATCGCTAAAACCATGGGTCCAGATTTGGTTACTATTTTTTTAATTCCTCCATCTTTTGAAGCACTCGAAGCGAGAATAAGAAAAAGAAAAACAGAATCAGAGGCAATTATTCATGAACGATTGGAAAAAGCAAAAAGGGAGATGAACCTACACCATGACTATCAGTATCTTGTGATCAATGATAATCTTGAACGCGCCGCTGAACAGATAAAACAAATCATTAAAGAAAGAATGCAATCCATGCACCAATGAAGACCTATATTTTAGAGGTCTATATAGAACATCAGTTACAACAACTTAATCGACCATTTACATATATTTATCAAGGATTATCGATTCCACAGAGAGGGATTCGTGTTCGCATCCCATTTCATAAACAATCCTTAATTGGATATGTAACAAAAGTAACTGAAACAACTGAAGTTGAAACTCTAAAATCAAATAGTCCTTTTCCAATTTCAGATATTGATGCATTATTGGATGAGACCCCGATTTTGTCTGAAGAATTATTGTTGTTGGTTGATCACCAAGCAACTCAATACTTTTCTTCAAAAATTGCTCTGCTTCAAGCGATGCTTCCGCCATCATTATTTCCGTCCAAACGAGGTTTAAACGGCCCTAAAATTGCCTATGAATCTTGGTTGATGATTCATCCCACCAACCCTCTACCAACCATGAATGGTAGACAACTTGGTTGGTGGCTAATGGTTGAGAAACAAACACGTATTCGTTTACATGACATTAAAAGTAAATCTGCCATAGCTTATTTAACTCAATCAGGTTTAGCGTCGATTGAAAGAGAAGAAAAAAGAAGATTTACCTTCACCTCATTAAAAGTTGAAAACCGACCAAATTTAACACCCCATCAACGACAAGTCATTGATGAATTTAATGCTTCTAAGTCATTAGTTTATTTACTTGAAGGGGTAACGGGTAGCGGCAAGACCGAAGTTTATCTTAAACTTTCTGAAACCATCATCTCCTCAAATAAATCAGTGTTAATGATTGTTCCTGAGATTGCTTTAACGCCGGTAATGATGAGCTATTATCGCCAACGATTCGGGGAAAAAGTTGCCATCCTCCATTCCGGGTTAACTCCTGCAGAGAAATTTGATGAATATCGCAGAATATTAAATGGACAAGCTGTGGTAGTTGTTGGTGCTAGATCAGCAGTCTTTGCTCCGCTGCAAAATCTTGGTTTAATTATTCTTGATGAAGAACATTCAGAAACTTACAAACAAGATAACACGCCTCATTACCATGCTCGTGAAATTGCACTTTGGAGAAGTGAGTACCACCAATGTAAGCTATTGATGGGAACAGCTACCCCTTCCCTAGAATCTCGCGCTCGAGCTCAAAAAGGCCTTTATAAACTTCTTAGTTTGCCCCAAAGAATTCATGATCAACACGTCCCAAACACTAGCATAATTGATATGACTGATACCAAACAATTATCTCGACAAAATTCTTTATTCTCTCATTCTTTACTAAAAGGAATTGAAGATCGTTTGTCTAAAAAACAACAAGTTATTTTGCTGGTCAATCGCCGAGGCTACGCACAAAGCGTTATTTGCCGTTCTTGCCAACATTTATTTGTTTGTCCA
Source organism: Bacilli bacterium (assembly GCA_044346305.1). Classification (GTDB taxonomy): domain Bacteria; phylum Bacillota_I; class Bacilli_A; order RFN20; family CAG-826; genus UBA970. The sequence continues at coordinate 8,531 of JBIIZK010000009.1, read as the reverse complement.
GACTGCCAAGTTCCACTTGCCTATCATTCAAAGATTGATAGCTTAAAATGCCATTATTGTGATTTCATACAATCTCTACCTAGACAATGTCCTTCATGTCAATCCAATCAATTGATGAAACAAGGTTTTGGAACTGAACAAGTTGTAAGTATTCTAGAAAAACTATTTCCTCAAGCGAAAGTAGGTCGGCTCGATGCTGATATGACTGGGTTAAGAAACTCAATTACAGAAACCTTAAAACAAGTACAAGATGGATCGATTGATATTTTGGTTGGAACTCAAATGGTTGCAAAAGGTCATGATTTTCCTAATGTTACCCTCGTTGGTGTGATGCTTGCAGATTTAGGGTTACACGTACCCCATTACCGAGCCTCCGAAAGAACTTTCCAATTGGTTGCCCAAGTCGTTGGAAGAACTGGTAGAGGCTTACAGTCAGGTGAAGCTATCATTCAAACAACCATGCCTCAACATTATTCAATAGTCATGGGTAGCCAACAAAACTACCAACAATTTTATCGTCGAGAAATGAGCGAAAGAAAGATCCTTCAATACCCACCCTACACATACTTAGCAAGATTTGAATTATCATCCCGTGATCAAGAGATTGTTGATGAAGTTGCGTTGGAATTATACCAATTACTTGTTGATCAATTGGGGACGATTGCGACCGTGATTGGACCAAACATTCCTTACCCTGAATATTTTGCTGGTGTTTTCCGTAGAAGGGTCCTTATAAAGTACAAGGACTATCAACAATTATACAATCGGTTAAACTCACTTTATGAACTACTCGTGTTAAAAAAACAAGTGAAAATTAATTTCAATATGGATCCATATGATCATTAGGTTTTTTCGTATCAATTTTTACCCATTTAGTTTAAAATAAACAAAGTAAGAGGTTGATTGATGCATATTGAAATTTTTGGTTTAGATAAATACGTGGTTGCTACACTTAGTGAACAGCTCCATTTACCACTTATAAAGTTAACAAAAGTAAATGAAAACGATCTATTCTTCTCTGTTTTTGAAAGCATGATTTTTCATCGTGGTGTTGATCAAAATGCCTGGCACACTGTGATCCGTATTTTCCTTGTTGAGGCAGATATGAAATTCCAAGAAGAAATGAAAGTTTTATTTATCAATGCATTAAAAGATCAAACCATTCATTTGCATTTTGAATTCTATCCCCAATTAAAACAAAACATTCATCATGTAATAAGAGAAGATTATCCACAGTTTGTTTCTGAGTCTAATGCTGTCAAAATCGAAGAAGAGGTTGAACCATTTTCTCAAGAAATTTTCCATGGAAATGTTTTTGATGGTAAAGAAAAAGATTTAGAAATCATCAACACAGCTACTAAAAAGAAAAAGCCATCTTAATGAGTACCATCCACCCCCATGAATGAATTACTTACTGTTAGCAATGTTTTAACAAAAATTATTAATCAAAACCTTAGTTTTTCTGATGCACTTAAGGAAGGGGTTCAAGAGGCAAATGCGGCTACATCTCAAGGGCTCATTCGTTCATTAACTAGTTGTGAGCTCCATCATCATCGTTTACTAGAACACGTGGTTAATCGATTTGTAACTCATTTAGTCCCTCAAGATAAATTGATTTTACAAGCAGCAATTGGCAACAATGTTTTTGTGAAAAGATTACCTCATGATCAGGTCATGTTATTTCTTAATCAGTTTTTAATGGAAAGAGAAGTTCCAAAAAATTCAATTGATCTATTGCTATCTCATGCTTTTCCAGGTAAAAATCTAATCGATCCGCAAATAAAAGAGAACTCAATTACTTACTTAGGGGTAAAATACAACACGCCTGAATGGTTAGTCTTAATGTGGATAAAACATTATGGTCTTGCAATCACCTTGAAAATATTATCCACCAATAACAAACCAGTTCTTCAAGCTTGTCGAGTTAATACGTTAAAAACGACAACGGAAAAATTGTTAAAGCAGTTTTCAGATCTGACTGAAACACCTGTTGAAGATACTGTCATCTATCAAGGTAAAGAACCTTTAAAAAATCACCCTGCTTACATTCAAAACCTAATTTTTCAACAACGCCTTGCTGTTACAGATATTGTTAAACAGTTTAGTTTTGACAATGTTAAAGGCGAAATGCTCCTTGTTGAAACTCGTCCGCAAGCACTCTATTTGGAACTTCCAGTCTATACTGAACAACATATAAGAATTAATATTGTTACCAACTCTATTGAACGTAAACTTGCAATGCAAAAATCCTTGCAGTCATTTCAACTTTCAAACATATCTTTATATGAATCAGAACCTAAAGGTCTAATTACCTTTCTTTCCAAGAAACAGGATGTTGTTTTCGTTGTTCCTCAATGTTCAAAATTCGATCTAATTCGATCCTTGCCTGATTTTTTTATTCACTTTAAGCAAGAAGATCTTGATCGTTTAATCATTTCTCAAAAAGAAGCTCTTTTTGAATCATGTCAATTTGTTGAAGACCGGGGTTTGCTATTCTATGGTGTAAACACAATGAATCAAAAAGAAGGAAAATTATTAATTGAAGAATTCCTCCAACATCATCCGCAATTTAAACTCATTCAAGAATTCCAATACTTCCCTTTTGATAAATTTAATACAGCGCTGTATGTTGCAGCAATGAGAAAGAGTAAATAACTATGGAAAGCATCTTTGGTCAAACCCTCTCGAGACTAGAAACCGTACTAGAAACTTGGAATCAAAAAACTTTTTATGCTAGCGTCATTTACGATTGGATTTATGAAAAGAAAGTTCGTTCATTTCAAGCAATGACAAATATTAGTTTGAGTTTACGCGAACAACTTGAAAAGCATTTTCATTTTCAATTACCTGCTATTCATGTTCGTAGAGATTCAATAGATAAAACTGTCAAATTGCTTCTTAAATTGGAAGATGGTTTTTTGATTGAAGCTGTTCTAATGCGGTATAACTATGGAAACGTGATCTGTGTAACTACCCAAGTTGGATGTAACATTGGTTGTTCGTTCTGCGCATCCGGGTTACTTAAACGTCAACGTAATTTAACGGCCGGAGAAATGATTAGTCAAATCATTGTGATGAATGATTTGTTGGATGGAGAAGGAAAAAAGGAACGGGTCAGTCATATTGTTATGGGAACTGGTGAACCATTTGATAACTATGAACACGTGATGAATTTTATTCGTATTGCCAATCATAATAAAGCCTTATCTATTGGTGCTAGACATATTACCGTTTCCACCTCAGGTTTTCCTGAAAAAATAATGGAATATGGCCGTGAACCTTTGCAAATTAATCTTGCCGTCTCATTACATGCTCCTACCAATGAAATTAGAACAAGGCTAATGAAAATCAATCAAGCATTTCCTTTAGAAAAGTTGATACCTGCCATTAAGGATTATCAAACAAATTCAGGAAGAAGAATTACATTTGAATATATTCTTATTGAAGGTATAAACGACCAACTAGAACAAGCAGATCAACTTGCAGAACTCGTTAAAGATATTTTTTGTTATATCAATTTAATTCCTTACAACGCCGTGATGGAAAATGAATATCGCCGGCCCCACCCTCAGGCAGTCAATGCATTTATGTCTCGTTTAATTGAATTGGGTGTCAATGCGACAGTTCGTAAAGAATTCGGTCATGACATTGAAGCGGCTTGTGGTCAACTAAGAGCCAAACACAAACATGAAGAAACGCGGTAGTTTTGCATTTAGTACAGATATAGGAAAGGTTAGAACCACCAATGAAGATCAAGTGGTGGCCCTTATCAACCGTCATCAAGATATTTTGCTTGCAGTGGCAGATGGAATGGGTGGTCATGCACGTGGAGATCTTGCCTCTAGACTAGCGATGCAATCATTAACCAAAGGTTTTAATAATACGTTTGGTTTATTAACTTCAAAAACAGCAACTTTATGGTTAAGGCAACAAGTGGTCCAAGCGAATCGTACCATTTATCAAGAAGCTCAAAAGAGTTCCTCCTTAAAAGAAATGGGAACCACCCTCGTGATTGCATTAATTGTTAACAAGGATCTGATTATTTTAAACATTGGTGATTCACGTGTTTACTTATACTCAGAAGAAAAACTCACTCAAGCTACTGAAGATCAAACCTATGTTGAGTATTTATTACGGCAAGGAAAAATTACAGAAGAGCAAAAGATTAATCATCCACAAAAACATGTTTTACTGAATGCGCTAGGTCTTAATAACGCCGTATCTTATGATGTTAAAATTGTTCCTTACCAACATCAAACCATCCTTGTTTGTAGTGATGGTTTATACAACAATTTAACTGAAGCTGAATTAACAACCATTATTCGCTCCTCAGATACTCCTCAACAAAAGGTTGATTCCTTAATACATTTGGCAAATGCCAATGGCGGAACAGATAACATAGCCGTAGCAATATGGGAACCTGAAAGATGATAATAGAAAACGATATCATTGATGAACGCTATCGGATTATCAAAGAATTAGGTGAGGGCGGTTTTGCTTATGTTTATCAAGCAGAAGACCTGATTACTGGAAAAGAAATTGCCTTAAAAATTATTAAGGAAAATGCTTTAAAATCAAAGGATAATATCACACGATTTGAAAGAGAAGCACGTGCTTCAGCAGCTTTAAATCATCCAAATATTGTCCGTGTTATTAACATCGGTTATCATCAAAATCTTCCATATATGGCATCTGAATTAATTAAAGGCAAAACATTACGTGGGCAATTGGATGACAACACCCGTTATGGATTTAAAAAAGCTTGTGAAATCATGTATCAGCTTTGCGATGCTGTTGCCTTTGCCCATCAAGCTCTTGTCATTCATCGTGATATTAAGCCTGACAATGTGTTTATGACCCCAGATGAAACCATTAAGCTTGGAGATTTTGGTATTGCCTTTTTTGAAAATTCTCGACGTGTAACCAAAAGCCAAGTCATCATCGGTTCAGTTCATTATTTACCTCCAGAAGTAACCAATGGGCAGTCTCCTACTTTTAAAAGTGACATTTATTCTTTAGGTATTACATTTTTTGAATTAATCACTGGTAAGGTTCCATTTGATGGTAATAATCAAATTACCGTTGCGATGAGGCATATTAAGGAAAAATTTCCTTCTCCTCGTCATTGGATTCCATCAACACCAAGAGCAATCGAGCGCATCATTATAAAAGCTTGTCGAAAAAATCCTATGGATCGATATCGATCGGTATTAGAATTTCAAAAAGAAATTAAAGAATGTTTAGACCATCCAAAATTAATCACACCAAAACGTTCATTCTGGGCTAAGCTACTAGGTTTAAAAGTTGACGAAGCATGATTTCAACAATAGTTAGCCTTCAATTTGGTTCTTATCTCGTCCATGAAAAAGATCAATTTTATTTATGCCATTTACCAAAATCCGATAAGAATTTAATCAAACCTGTTGTTGGGGATCATGTCACCCTTGATGAAAAAAAAGAACAAATCATCGATATTTTAACTAGACGTTCATTCATTAAAAGACCGCGGGTTGCTAATTTAACAGATTTGGTTATTGTCAGTAGTTTAGTCGAACCTAGTTTTTCTTTTTACTTATTAGCACTGTTTATTACCTTCGCTCGTTATTACAATCTTGATGTAAGTATCATGATTACCAAGACTGATCAAATGGCAATGAGTCAATTTCAATCTTCATGGGATTATCTATCTGCCCAAGGATTTCGAATTTTATCTTTTCAAAAAGACCAACCCGATATCCAAATGCTTTCAAATCTTGTTTCTCCAGGTAAAGTCATTGCTTTTGCAGGGCAAACTGGGGTTGGTAAATCCACACTTATTAATGCATTAAATCCAAATTTTGAAAGGCAAATTGGTAGTTATTCGCAAGCCCTAGGCAGAGGCAAGCACCAAACCAAAGAAGTGATACTCCTTCCTTTTCAGCAAGGTTATATTGCTGATACTCCTGGGTTTTCTTCTTTAACGTTACCGATGCTTAAACACGAAGCCGCAAAAGTATATCCTGGATTTGAGTTGCATGTTGGTCAATGTAAATTTTTTAATTGTACTCATCAACAGGAACCACATTGTTATATTCAAAAACTCGTTGGCCATGGTAAAATTCCCTTAGAGATCTATCAAGATTACCTTAAGTTAATTGCAAAATTATCAGAACAAAAGGAGTTTCAATAAATGAGACCCATTCAAATCGCCCCTTCCTTACTTGCCGCTGATTTTGCATTCTTGGAAAAAGATGTCCAACGAATGCTTCCACATCATGTTGAATATTTGCATTATGACATCATGGACGGTCATTTTGTCCCCAATTTATCATTTGGAGTTCCTGTGGTTGAACGCATCACTAAATTATTTAAGGTCAATCACGATGTTCATTTAATGATTGAAAAACCTCGTGATTATTTTGATGCATTTATTCGCGCTGGCGCTAATATCATTACCTTTCATTTTGAAGTTGGCAAGGATGTAAAAACAATGTTTTCTTGGATTGATTATTTACATCAACATCATGTAAAGGCTGGAATTAGCATTAAACCAAATACACCTGCAGAGGTACTTAAACCTTTTCTTGCTCATGTCGATCTTTTCTTAGTTATGTCTGTTGAACCAGGATTTGGTGGACAAAAATTTTTATCAACTGCCCTTGATAAAATTAGTTGGTTAAGAAAACAAATCGATTCTGCAAAATCAAAAGCCTTGATCGAAGTTGACGGTGGAATTAATGAAAAAACCGGCAAACAATGTCGGTTAGCTGGTGTGGATATTCTTGTTGCAGGATCTTACTTGTTTAATCACCCTCATTTAAAGGAAGCGTTCCAATCTCTTCGCAATGAATGATGCAATTCTTTGGATGCTATGGATGCTTATTTGGATAAGTTTTTCTGGTTATTTATACTTTTCACTGCAAAGTTATCAACAAATTAAAAAAGTCCCGTTTCGCTTTCAGCAATACCTTCCGTTTGAACTTCATGATATCTACTTTGAAAGTGGTCAACGATTGGCGAGCTTGAGGTGGCTGTTACTCGTCACCGTCATCAGTCTGTTTGCTTACTGGGAATCTTTTTTTGTCATTCATACTATTCCCCTAACATATGGTTTTTTAACACTAACGACTTTTTTCTTGCTGTCATGCCTTGGTGTATTTATTATTCGAACAAGAAGAATTGAACCTTATTTACTCTTGGTGACTACTTATTTTGTATCAGCTGCAGCGATGTTCTTTCTAGGTAGTTACATCATCTTCATTACGCCCATTAATCCTTGGCATGAGTTTTTTCCATGGACAACCCTTCTACAAGGTGTGATACAACTAGGGTTATTATTAAATCCACGGTTGAAACAATGGTCAAAACTAGAAAGAGTAGAAGGCACAAATGAAAAACCACTGTATCGCCGGCCTACTCAATTTGTGATGGCCTATACTCAGTGGTTTACGTTATTCAATGTAATGGTTTGGGTTTTATTAACCCAAGTTGCATATCTTATCGGGTAGCTTGATTTTTCATCAACGTACGATAAGCCCGTGTCGACATCTTGACAGTCTTGGTAATTCCATGTTCAGTGATTTGATATTTTTGTAAGTTTAAATTCCAAGTTCTACGAGTTGCACGTAAACTGTGTGATCTTGCATTGCCACTCATTGGTCCTCGACCAGAAACGGTACATACTCTTGCCATAATTCTTTCCTCCAGACAACGTGGTAATCTTACCATTGCCAAGGCAATAAAGCAACGATTTATATCTTGAATGTGTTAAGATAATGTTACTGAAGGATAGACTACCGAAAGCATCCGCTTTCCTCTCACCTATCACATCTTCATTCGTCGCTTCGCGTTAAGAAGACCAAGCGTGCATCGAAATGATGCAAAGTAAGGTGGTACCACGCGTTTGCGTCCTTCATAGGACGTTTTTCTTTTTTTGGAGGAGTAACCATGGCATTTGATCACAAAATCATCGAACCAAAATGGCAGACTTTTTGGGATGAAAAGAAAGTTTTCTATACTGATGTCTATGACTTTTCTAAACCAAAATATTATATTTTAGACATGTTTCCATACCCTTCTGCTCAGGGTCTTCATGTCGGTCATCCAGAGGGATATACTGCAACCGATATTGTTGCAAGAATGAAGCGTATGCAAGGATTTAATGTTCTTCATCCAATGGGTTGGGATTCGTTTGGCTTACCCGCAGAACAATATGCTTTGAAAACCAACAATCACCCAAAAGGTTTTACAGAAAAAAATATTGCCAACATCAAGAAACAAATCAAAGCACTTGGATTTAGTTATGATTGGTCAAAAGAGATTGCAACCACAGATCCTCAGTATTACAAGTGGACGCAATGGATCTTCATTAAACTATTGGAAAAAGGGTTGGCTTATATTGATGAAAAACCGGTTAATTTTTGTCCTGCCTTAGGAACGGTTTTAGCCAATGAAGAAGTGATTGATGGCAAATCGGAAGTCGGTGGTTTTCCAGTAGAGCGGCGAATGATGCGTCAATGGGTACTAAAGATTACCGCATATGCTGAAAAACT
>JBIIZK010000112.1:0-2589 GCA_044346305.1 Bacilli bacterium | reverse complement strand
GCCATTGAAAAGGGAACCAAGTTCTCAATTCGTGAAGGTGGTCGTACCGTGGGTGCGGGTACCGTTAACGAAATCATCAAGTAATAACTTCGTCTATCATGCTTTATAAAAGACCGATAACTCGGTCTTTTTTTCTTGCAATTCTTCACCGTACTCTTGATAATAAAAGTATGAAATTAAATCTCTTTGCCGTCAATGCAAATTTATTAAAACGAACGGGTGCTGCTGTCCTTGATTTATTTTTATGGTTAATGACCTCGTTATTATTGTTAAGTTATCTTTTTGGTCCTCTCTATGATGCTCAATACGGAACGAGTCAACTATCCCGAGAGTTTGTTGTCTATCAAGAAGCGAGTTATTTATATGCAACCAATGAGGAAACTAATCAATTGGTAAATTTAGATTTAGCAGATTTGCCAACGGCAATCTATGATTACTATTCTATTTTTAAAGATGGTAAAGTTTACGAGCCTAACACGCCTGCTTTTGAATTCAGCAATGCGTGGTTTAATGAAGAAATTTTAGAAGTAAGTGCAAGTGGTTCAATTTTTGAATTGGTCGATGCAGATGTCAACGTGGTTGCCGTGATCAAAGCGAACACAGAACAAATTACTATCGATGAGTTTTATACCGAAGCCTATCGAGAAGCACTGATTGATTTTAATACCTATCCTCCATTTTCTTCCTTGGTGAATTTGATCAATGGTTATTTTCTAGAAATCATTGCGTATAGTGCGTTGGTCTCTTTTATCATTTTTTACATAATCATCCCATTGTTTGCAAAACAAGGACAAACTCTTGGAAAACGTGCAAGTCAATTGATGGTTGTCAATGATCGAGGTTATTTCATTCAATGGTGGCAATTACCTGTTCGTAGTTTGGTCCTTGCCGTGACACTTTATACGGCGATTTATACAATTTTTGGATCACTACTTTTGTCGTATACCTTGATGGTGTTTACAAAGCATTACCGTTCTGCGAATGACTTTCTTGGCTTAACCCGGGTGGTTGATAAAAAAGCTTCGGTGATTTTTATTGATGAACAAAGCATGCTCGCTTATGAACATCAGTTGACCAAAGATCAGCCAACATCATTGGACGCTAAACCTAGTCCATATTTAAAGTAAGTTAATCGATTCTAGGCACGAGTATTCGTTGAATTCAACGTGTAATTATTGTAAGATAATTTGGCAATGCACCATTAGCTCAGCCGGTAGAGCAGCTGACTCTTAATCAGCGGGTCATAGGTTCGAATCCTATATGGTGTACCATTCCACTCATCACATCATGTCTTCACATGATGTTTTTTTATGGATTAATTGGATAATTCACTGATTTTCAGGATGTTATTTCAATTGCTTACTTGGTTCATAAGATAAAATTGAACGAACCCTTCGAAGATTCGCTACAATAGAGGTATGGTGAAACGTCCAATCTATCAAAAAATATATCAAGCGTTATCGACAACCTCACAAAAATATGTGACCTCGGAAATGCTTGCACAATCGATTGGCATTTATGCCGATGTGATTAATGATGCCTTGTCTTTATTCAATCCTGTTGTCACCTTGGATGTCACATTTAATTTATTGGAACTATTGCCTTTATTAGCAACCCATTTGGGATCAAACAAAAGTGTCAGACAAAAAACTCATCGCCCAAGTTCTACCATGCTACCTTATGATAATTTTTCAGAATTTGTTTATCAAAAAATGACAATGGCGGGCATCGTTGATAAAAGCGTGCAATTGTCTGATAAAGATTTAAAAATTGCTAAGAAATTAATATTAAACGAACTGAAAAATCGTAAGAAATAAAAAATGGTCGGAACGATGAGATTCGAACTCACGACCTCTACCACCCCAAGGTAGCGCACTACCAAGCTGTGCTACGTCCCGTCCAAAGATAATTTTATATGAGAATAACCTTAGATTCAATCTTTCTACCGATGCTAAGAAAAAAACATCCCTTTGCTTTGTCTATAGAGTATACGGGCAAGAACCGGTAACCCATGCAAACCATTGAATGGCAAACGTTTCAAGCTTTTAAAAGAGGAGATCACGAAGCATTTCATCAGATTTATCAGCAATATCGTAGCCTTCTATATATCATCATTCTCTCGATTGTAAAACACGAGCCAACTGCTGAAGATCTTTTACAAGATACCTTTCTAAAAATCTATCAGAAAGCATCCTCGTTAAAAGATCCTGTCAAGTTTCAAGCTTGGGCGTCGATGATTGCCAAACATACTGCCCTAAATGAACTGAAAAGAAAAAAAGAAGAAGTTTGGCAAGAACAGTATGATCAAACCAGCAGCGGTGAAGATGGGAAAAGTTTGTTCCAAACTTGGCATAAACATCTTAATGATCAAGAGAATCTCGTGATTGCATATAAGATTGTTTACGAATTAGGATTTGAAGATATTAGTAAGTTGATGGATATGTCGTTATCCAATGTTCATCACCTTTACGAACAAGCCATTGATAAATTAAAAGTCATGTATCGGAAATCAATATGAAACTTACAGAATTAGAAAAACAAATCAAACAATCTGGGCAAGCATATTTTGATAAGCGAACTCAACATTTA
>JBIIZK010000081.1:0-3522 GCA_044346305.1 Bacilli bacterium | reverse complement strand
CCTGTGAGCATACTAAGAACCATAGTATTCACTTGCTTTAAAGACACCCAACGGTGTCTTTTTTGCAGTAAAGAACTACCACACAAGGAGGATGTGTATGAAATCAACGTTGACGTTAGGAATCTCAGAAAAGCCAAAGTCGAAAGTCCAATGGGCAGTCTTGTCGTTGCAACACGTGTTTGCCATGTTTGGGGCAACCGTGCTTGTGCCAATTCTGACTGGATTATCGATTAGTGTTGCGTTGTTCAGTTCTGGTGTTGGGACATTAATCTATATCTTTTTCACCAAAGCAAAAGTTCCTGTGTATCTTGGATCATCGTTTGCGTATATCGCCGCTATTTCCATCGCATCGCAATCCTTTGGCGTTGGTTCCGCCTTCATTGGATTAACGGTGGTTGGTTTGATTTATGTCTTGGTGTCTTTGTTGATTAAATATTTTGGGACTACTTGGTTAAACACCATTCTTCCGCCCGTTGTCATTGGGCCAATGATTGCCATCATCGGTATTTCATTAGCGTCCGTCGCCACTGGTCAAGCTGGATTAAGTCCAAATTCCGCAGATCAGTTCTTTGCATTGTTAGCAACCGATATTCGTAACCCTTTGATTGCCTTGGTCTCGTTTGCAACCACGGTCGTCTTGGCTATTTTTGCAAAAGGATTTTTTAAAGTCGTTCCGATTGTTGGCGGTATTTTAGTTGGTTATGTCTTTGCTATGCTTTTAGGCTCTGTCAGTTTTGCAGGTTTAGAAGGCATTGCTTGGATTAAGATTCCTGAATTTCAAATCATCGGTACCTACGCGATTGATTTTCGCGCGGTCTTGATGTTTGCCCCAATTGCTTTCGTCACCATTGCCGAACATATTGGTGATCATAAAGTTCTTGGTTCCATCACTGGAGAAGACTTCTTAAAAGATCCAGGCTTAGACAAAACCTTGATGGGTGATGGGGTTGCAACCATTGCCGCTGCATTGATTGGTGGTCCTGCCAACACGACGTATGGAGAAAATACCGGGGTTGTTGGGATGACCAAAGTTGCTTCTGTATATGTCATCGGCGTAGCTGCTATTATCTCGATTGTGTTATCGTTCTTCAATATTCTTACTGGGTTGATTCAAACCATTCCAGCACCTGTCATGGGTGGAGTCTTGATTCTCTTGTTTGGTTTGATTTCTGGGAATGGCTTACGTGTCATGGTCGATGCTCGCGTCAACTTAGCCTCGATGCGCAACCTTATCATTGTTTCCACGATGTTGGTGATTGGTTTAGGTCAAGCCACGATCTTGATTAATGAAGCTGCTGGATTAACCGGCATGGCATTGGCTGCCATCTTTGGCATCATCTTGAATCTTGTCTTGCCAGAAGAAAAACCAGTCCCTTCTGAAGTAGAAAAGACTGGTTTAAAAGCTGCTAAAAAGTAACTTAATAGATTAACGTAAACTCGATTACTAAGTAGATCAAGAAGAATGCACCAAGGGCGTACACAATCCAGTGTACGTCTTTTCTTTGTTTCGAAAATAACGATAACAACGCATAACTGATCGTTCCAAACGCAATCCCTTCAGAGATTTTAAACGTTAACATCATCATGATGATGGTCAGGAAACTACTGACAAGCACCACAGGATTTTCCCATTCAATGTGTTGAAGAGGTTTCAACATTAACACCCCAACATACACCAGGGCTAATGAAGTCACTGGGGAATACGCAACGCTACCAATAAAGACGGCATTCACAAAGCCAAACAATGGATAAAGGAATATGGCTAGAATGAATAACACGCCGGTAAATACCGAAGCTAACCCTGTACGAGCCCCACTTTGAATCCCAGTATTGGATTCAATGTAAGACGTGACGGTGGAAGTCCCTAAGACAGCACCAGCAACGGTGCCAATCGCATCGACCATGAATGCTTCTTTTCGTTGGAACTGGCCATTTTCATCCGTCATGCCTGCCGTTTGAGACACTGACACCAAGGTTCCAGCAGTATCAAAGAAATCCACAAACAATAAGGTGATGATCACCGGAAGAGCAAGCGGTTGAGCAAATAAAGTTCCTAACCCAGAAAAGGCTTGACCAAACAAGTCACCAAAGGCAGCTAAGTCACCTAAATTGGAGGTGGTTAAGGTTGGCATTTGGCTCGTTAAGTTTGGGAAAATCAATCCTAACAACACCCCAACAAGTCCGGTCCCAACCATGGCAATGATGATTGCAAATCGGGCAAGTTTTTGTTGACCAACATGAAGAATTAAAACCAACGCGATTCCAAATAACGACAGTAAGACAGGGGCTAATGCTAGATCCCCTAATTTTACATAGGTTCCAAATGGATCGGCTACGATGATGCCAGCATTCTTAAACCCGATGAAGGCAATGAAAAAACCAATCCCTGCCCCAATGGCAAGTTTAAGACTTTTTGGCATCGCTTGGATAATCATTTGGCGAACGCCAGTTAAAGATATGGCTAAGAATAAAACCCCAGAGACCAACACGGCTGCTAACGCTTCTTGGTACGTAAATCCAAGGGTTAAGACAATCGTGTAAGTAAAAAATGCATTGATGCCCATGCCTGAAGCTAACGCCACTGGGACTTTACCAATAAGACCCATCAAGATGGTGGCAATCCCTGCAGCAAGCGCGGTGGCCACAAACACAGCAGGTTGAGACATGCCAGCATTGGCAAGCATAAAACTATTGACCGGTAGAATATAGATCATCGCTAAAAACGTGACCAATCCACCTAATAGTTCTCGACCAATCGTTGACTTGTGCTGCTTAATCGCAAAAAAAGATTCTAGACCCTGACGAATCGACAAGAGAAAGTTCATGTGTTACCTCCCTGACTTTCTGGTAATCAACATGAACCGATAACGTGGTAATTGAAAAAAGAATTCAATCGTAGTCGCTTCGTTAGGCGAAGCGGTAGATACTTGACCACCACATTAGGTCGATTATACGTTGATTTAAGATTACTTTAATCGATACAAAAAATAAGTCAATTGATTCGATTTACTCTTTACAATTCTTCTTTTTGATGACTTTAATCAAAGCTAACATTTAAATCAATTTTGCTATTTGCGCTTAACACAGATTACCAATCCGTGTGTTTTGCTTTGGACAATTGTAGATTTAAATTATCGTCAAGTATAGTTTAAGCTTAAATAAATCACTTATAAACTATAATTCCTCGTTTTTTGCCATTTTGAAACTCTTGTTTAATGTAGAAACTATCTGGTGCTTTTAGACCAATAATAAATAGTGGACTAACCAATATTGAATTTAGGGGCCTTATGTATTCTACATATTTTTCATACGTTCCAATTGCGTGATCAAAACCGCCTTCTTCTTTTAAGGCTTGGTTAGCTGTAATTACAACTCCTAACTTTGTTTGGATGGCTTTTTCTACATGATTAAGCTCACTCGAAAGAAATGGTTTAATTAAATTCCAAGCTACTTCATTTCCATGATTAAATGCAACTTCAACAGCTATTGAATCTTTTGCAAAATCTAGTCGCCAGTTTGATT
>JBIIZK010000093.1:0-2962 GCA_044346305.1 Bacilli bacterium | reverse complement strand
CGACATGGTTAACGTGAATGGCTGATGTTTGCCATAGCGAAAGACAAATGGAGGTTTCGCTTCAATGATATCAATTGCTTGACGATGAATAAGCATTGCCTTATTTTGACGAGCCACTTGTTCAACCACATGCATTGCTCCAGGTGGTAAAGGACCGACCACCACTGGTACACCTTCTTTAATGATGCCGGATTTATGATCAGCAATCTTTTCAACGGTATCACCCAAATAGGCTTTGTGCTCTAACGAAATATTGGTAAGGATGCTTAAGACAGGTTTAAAAATATTGGTCGCGTCAATCTTTCCACCCATGCCAACTTCAATCACAGCAAAGTCACAACCTTGATCATGAAAATAATGAAATGCTAATAAAGTTTGCATTTCAAACGAGGTGAGTTGATAAGCATCAAATTGAGTTTGCCACTTCTTAAAAAAACCAAGAATATAATGATCGTTAATTTCATCCTCATTGATATAAATCATTTCTTGAAATCTTGATAGCGCTGGGGAGGTAAATAACCCTACTTTTTTAAATCGGGTTTGGTAAATGTTTCTTAAAAAGGTCGCGGTTGAACCTTTGCCATTGGTTCCAGTAATATGAATCGCAGGAATCGTGAAATGAAACGGATGATCCTTTAAAAATCGATCATAGTTTACCCTTGAATAAATCGGAGATATTTTAGTTTGAAAGTAAGCAATTAATTCTTGAATGGTGTTAATCATGGAAGTCACCTTTTTGCGCTGCTCTCATTTTTCTTTCAGTATCTTTGGTTTTAATCGCTTCACGTTTGTCGTAATGCTTTTTACCTTTACCGACGGCAATCAATACTTTGACCATGCCATGTTTTAAATAAAGTTTAATCGGTAAAATTGTTAATCCTTTTTCTTGAATGGCTTTGGTAATTTTTTCTATTTCTTGTTTATGAGCAAGAAGCTTTCTTGTTTGTAAAGGTTCGTGGTTGAAAATCGTGCCTTGTTTGTATGGAGCTATGTGCATGTTTAATAAAAAAAGTTCCTTGTTACGACTAATCACGTAGCTATCGGATAAGGATCCGCCACCTGCACGTAAACTTTTGACTTCCGTCCCAGAAAGGACGATACCGGTTTCTAAATGATCAGACAAAAAATAATCGTAACTAGCGCGACGATACTGAACTAAAATTTTTTCACCGGTGGCTTTTTTCATATTTACACTGTTGAAAAAATTATACTATAAAGGCTTTCAAGAAAAAGGAATGAATCTTTATGGATGTGATGCTTGATATGCTTTTAAACCAGCAAGGAGAATATCCATCGCAGTCGCCATCCCTTTAGGTTCAAGAACAAACGCAATACGAATTTCTTGTTTACCCCGCGTGGCATCAACATAAAAGTCTTTGCCAGGTGTGACCAAAAGACGTTGACCTTGGTGAGAAAAAGATTGAATTAACCAAAGCGCAAACGCTTCTGCATCACGTACAGGAATCTCTAACATCATATAAAAAGCACCTTCAGGACGAACATATCGA
This sequence comes from Bacilli bacterium, assembly GCA_044346305.1. Lineage (GTDB taxonomy): Bacteria > Bacillota_I > Bacilli_A > RFN20 > CAG-826 > UBA970. Next base: position 1,454 of record JBIIZK010000093.1, on the reverse strand, counting down.
ATGTCTGGATTGATCTTTATTTTTTGAATCACAGTTTCAATACGAGCTAGGTACTGATCACGGGTCCATTCTATATGTGATTCTGGTAACGCATAAAGCGCTGCTGCACCAAGTTGATCCAATAAAGAAACACCTAATCTAGATTGCCCTAATCGATGGATTCTTTGCATGAATGAAGTATTTTTACATAATAAGCAACCAATGCGAGCTCCACAGGCGGAGTATCGTTTGGAAACACTATCCACGATAATGACGCGATCTTGAACATCTGGAAAAGAAGCAAATGACAAGGCCTTATTCGTACCATAGGTTAACTTACGATAGAGTTCATCGCCGATTAACCAAAGGTTATGTTTTTTTGCCAAGCTCGTTAAACGAAGCAATTCATCCTTACGATAGACACGCCCAGAAGGGTTGCTTGGATTGGCAATCAGGATTGCTCTGGTTTTGGCAGTAATCTTTTTTTCAATCGCCTCAATCGAAGGGATGGCATAACCATCAGAAGCAAACGTTGGAATCCCAACCAAGTTGATGTCCAATTGCCGAGTAAACGCTAAATAATTCGGATAGAAAGGTTCAGGTGTTAAGATTTCATCACCAGGATTACAAATCACAAAAAAGGAAAATAATAGGGCATCGGTAGCGCCTTGAGTGATTTGAAGATCTTGAAGATTAAATGAATACCCATCTTTGGCAAAATATTGTTGAACTGCCTTCAATAAACTTGGATGTCCTTGCGAAGGGGCATAAGCAATATGAGGATGGTTATAATTTCGCATCGCCTCGATAAAGACTGATGGTGTTGGTAAATCTGGTTCACCAATATTCAAATAAAAAACCTTATGACCTGCTGCTTCTGCAGCTTTCGCATAAGGGAGTAATTTTCGAATCGGAGAAGGTGGGTAAGCGTCTGCGCGACCGGCGATGTGAGGTTGTTCCATCAGGAACCCTACTTTCTATTTGCTGCCGAGATACTGATAGCCAGCACTGACAACCGCTTTTTTGAACGTTTCTTCAGATACAACTGCTTGTAACATCACTTCTGCTTCTTCGGACATGAGGTTCACTTTGACGTTGCTCACGCCTGTAACTTGCTTGAGGGCGGTGGTGACTTTTGCTGCACAATGCAGACACGTCATTCCACCAACACGTAATGTTTTGATTTGTGCCATGATTGATTCTCCTATCTTATTTTACTATGTTTGCTTTAAATCGGCGCAAACGAAGTGCATTGAGGACAACGGATACGGATGAGAACGCCATCGCCAAGGCGGCAATAATCGGAGAAAGTAACCAACCAAAGAAGGGAAACAAAACCCCAGCCGCCAACGGAATCGCAATTAAATTATAGATGAAAGCCCAAAAAAGGTTTGTTTTCATATTGATGACAACACTTTTGGATAACGCGAAAGCATAGACAACTTGCCGTAAATCTGACTGTAATAAAACGATAT
>JBIIZK010000080.1:0-3673 GCA_044346305.1 Bacilli bacterium | reverse complement strand
GTTTGGTCTGAATTACTTGGTTTAACAGGTGTTTCTCCGCGGTAAACCACATCTTCTCCACGGTTGACTTGAACCGTATCCAAAACCTCATCGTCATAATTTAAAAAGTTAACTGTGACCTGACCATCAAAAATTTGAATTACACCCGTAAATGCCAGGGTACTAATCGTCAGAAATCCAGTGGCGACCACACCCCCTAAAATATTAAGGGTTGATGCCGCACTTCCTTTGACAAATAATTTAGTAAAAAAATTCATATCATTAGCCTCCTTGAGTCACAAACCGTTGAACGGTTGCGATACATTCTTTCATTGTGTCCAATCCAAATATATCATGAAATTTTGCAATTAACTCATTAGCCTTGTTCTTCACATACACTGGATTCTGACTTTCTAATTTTCTCAGCACTTTTTTCGCTAAAAGATCATCCAACGCTTGTAATTCAGTCCCCCCGCAGGCGATGTAAACCGGGACGTAGGTTTCAATTTGGCGACGAATCCGGTTCCCGAATGTTACCCCAAATTGTGTCTTTAAATATTCGTCAAGCATTTTGACATGATCTTTTTGTCTTCTAGTTAAAGCATAGTCTTTCTTTGCCTGCCTAATCAATGAATCAAAATGATCGGCAGTTAAAACCATTTTATCCCCGTTGCCTGGGTCGGAAAAAGGTTCGGTTCGATAATCTAAATTCATGATCATCGCTCGGTCATAGACTTTATCAGAGATGGCAAAGGTCGAATCATCGTTATTCGCTGTGCCAATAAACCATAAATTATTCGGTAAGATCAACTTTCCGTTTTTAACATCTCGAGGGTCGAGAGGACTGATGGTACTACTGACTTCCATGATGCGTTCTTCCACAGTGGGTAATTCTAACAAAGATAAAAATTCTGAGAAGTAATATTCAACACGAGCAATGTTTAATTCATCCAGGACCATGACAAACATCTTGTTGCTTTGATTCGCTTCATACATCTTTTCTAAAATCATCGATTCATTGAATTTACCAGTAAACTCATTATAGTAACCAATTAAATCACTTCGTTCTTTCCACATTGGCTGAACTGGAACAATCGTCGCAGGCACTTGGGTAAACTTACCAAAAGCAACAGGCAATGAGGTTTTCCCTGTTCCCGACATCCCTTGTAAGACCATTACTTTGGAAATCGCAAGCGAGGTAATATAACGACGAATATCGGTAATCGAATAATAAAGAGGGTTATCTGGAATTCGTGAGGCGAAGAGGCGAAAGCGTTCGCATAACTCTGCCAACGTAAAGGTTTCAGTGACTTCTAATTTTTCTTTTTGTTTATAGATTTCATCAAGTTTTCCTAACCGTTGGTACGCAACTCGAGCTTTTTGGTTAGTCGAAGAAGTTCCGCCTTGACTGATGAATTCAATTGGGCGATTGCCGGGTAGCAGTAAAAAGACTAAATAAATCACAAGCCCAATCCCTAGTAACACCGTGAGTAAGCTCCAAATGTTAGGGGTAAGGTAAATGTTTCCGGTTAATAAATTAATCACCATCCACCCAAACACGAGGACCCCTGTGACATTACCGACTAGTTTAAAACTCCGCCAGAAACTTTTGACTTTGTTTTTTTTCGGATCTTTTACTTTAGTCTTCTTTATGACCATGTTTTTTTTCCTTCTTTGGCGGTTCATACGGCTGACTCAGAATTTCTTTGCGAATCGCTTTTTTCGTTGCCTGCCAAGATTTCGAGAAAATGCGACTGTATGCATCGCGGATTCGTTCTAATTCAAGAAACCGTTCTTTGCTTGTAAAGTCATCAACATTAACTGAACTGCCTGACTTGGTTTTATACACGATTAATTCACCTTTAATCACATCGTGTTCAACTTGTAACATGTCTTGCTGTTCTTGTTGTTCATGAATGAGTTTACGATTTTCCTCAAGTTTAGTCTTCATGTCAGTTTCTTTTGCAAGATATGTATCTTTCACCAATTGAAGTTCAGCATCCATCTTCGTTTGTAAATTAGTAAGGTTTTGTTGATTAGATAAGATCAGTTTATCGATGGCTTTTTCATGGTCGACCTGCAACTGAGCAATTGCTTCTTGCTGCGCGGTTTCAAGTTCATTGATTTCGGTTTGATGCAAGGCATCTTGATTCAGTAAATCTTCTGCGTGTTGTTCTTTTAAGTGCTTTACCGCGGTCTCATGCTGATGATTGAGATTGAGGATTTCTTTTTGTTGCGCGATCATCAAGTCTTTTATTTCCCGCTTTAATATATCAACGCGTTTTTCAATGACGCGGTACCCTTCTTCAAACATGATTAAATATTGATCTAAGGTCTTGCCGCTATCTTTAATGGATAAATGAATCGATTTTAATTGCTCCAATAACCGATCTTCTTTTTCTTTTTGCCGACGAGCTTCTTCTTCAAAAAATGTTTTCGATAACCGATCACTGATGCGGTTACCATATTGATATGTCAGAAATGACCAAAGTAACGTTGCGTGCGTATAATCATCGACTGCTTGGTTGGATAAAGGAAGCAACGATTCTTCAATTCGATTCAGCGTATAACCGAGTTCGCTATAATCGACGAGGTAATCATAAAGCGCGAGGGTATTTTTAAAATTGAGATTCACCTTTAAAACATTGTTTTTCGTAATCGGTCGTTTGACCAATTCTACCTTGGTAAACTTCGCAAGCAAGGGCATTTTTAAAAAAGAAAGAAGGATGGTAAAGATCGCTTCAATTCGAGTGAGTAATGCTCCCGCTTTACTCTTTTCTAACGCGTATGGGTCATTCTTTCGCGTCTCGTGAAATTGAACTTCAACATCAAGGGTTCGATCCCCAGTATCTAGTTTTTTATGAAGCATCGACTTTCCTTCATACTTGGTGATGGCATCCTTAATTACTTGTAAGCGAGATTCAACAAATTCTTTGGCATAAAGGACCGTTGTAAATAAAACACGATTCTCATAAACCGCATAATCATTTTCTTTGCGAATAATCATTAATTTATCTGGGGTAATGTCTGCAGGATTATTCGGATCCGGTTTACGGGTAATATAATCACTGCGTTTGGACAAATCTTGAATAGACTGACGTGATGTTTTTCTTACCTTTTCAATCGGTAAAATATCTTGATCGTTTCGAATAAATTGACGATCTTCTTTGATCGCTTTTTCTAAAAACGGTAAAGCTTTTTCAAGGGTGATAATCCAATCTTCTTTGATCGTGCATTCGTAATAAATAATCTGGAGGTTTTCGTGCTGGGCTTTGTTTAACGATAAAGCAAAACGCTGCATGGCAACATTGTCTTTATCTTGGCCAAGGAGCTTTTTATATTCAATAAACGCTCGGTAAAAAAGATCAGCTGAATTCATGATTGACCAATCCTTCGATTGTCGTATGAAATAGTGAGGTAACGTTTGTTCATGTTCATCATCTTGATTTTACTCAGAAAACTTTGGATGTGGTTCAATTTACCCTAGGTTATTGATTAATCGGTTGGAAGGTAATCGTGGTTACTGGGGCTGCTTGATACGTGCCAGTGACATATGGAGTGATCACCCAGACATTATTTTTTAATTCTGCAATTAAGTCATAGGTTACCGTGGAAGAAGCGGTCACTCGTTGTAATTTCCCTTGACTATTAATCGTCGCGCCTGCCAATGCGGTCAGTTCAGTAGGTTGACCAA
>JBIIZK010000079.1:0-3729 GCA_044346305.1 Bacilli bacterium | reverse complement strand
TGTCCCTAGATTATCAATCGGTTGACCCAATGCATTGACAACCCGTCCAAGCAGTACATCACCTACAGGAACTTCAATAGTCCGATTCGTGCGTTTAACAATGTCACCTTCTTTGATCGCTTGGGTTGTGGATAATAAAACCACACCAACATGATCCTCTTCAAGGTTTAAAACAAGACCATAGACATCGTTTGGAAAAAGCACGAGTTCATTCATCATCGCTTTTTCTAAACCATAGACTAAGGCGATTCCATCGCCAATGGAAATAACTTTTCCAGTGTCAGACTCACCAAAAGGTTGGTGAAATGATTTGATTTGTTCCTTGATTAGGTTTGAAATTTCTTCGGGTTTAATTTTCATACACTATCCTCGTTTCAATAATTGTTGTTTAAGACTCGATAATTTATTTATAACTGACGCATCGAAGATTTTCCCTCTAATATCGATTCGAAAACCACCCAGTAAAGATGAATCAATGATGTTGACAAGGGTTAATGCATGACCAAGATGGCGCTGCATCGCTACTTGTAATTGGTCGAGTTGCGAAGATGTTAAAGGCGTGACAGAATACACAATACCTTTTTGTTGATTCAAGATATCTCGTAATAAATCAATGTTTTCTTGAAGAATGGCTGGTAAGTGTTGTATTCGATGCTTTTCAACAAGCAAAGATAAGAAATTATGAAAATCAAACCAAGAAGTGACGGGAAAAGTTTGATCCAAGAATTTATATTTATTCTCCTTACTATAGAACTCATTCGCCAAAAAATGGATAAGTGTTGAGTCGGCCTTTAAGAATTGTAAAAGGTTTTCAGATGCTTCTAAATATCCTTCAACTTTTGAAGTTTCTTGAGCGATCTTTGATAACGCAAGTGCGTATCGAGAAGCAATTCCTTCCATTAATTCCTTAATCCTTTGATGAAGTTTTCAACCACTTTATCATTATCTTTTTGATTAAATTCTCTTTCGAGAACTTGTTTCGATGCATCAAGTGCGACCTTAACCATTTCTTTTTCAATCTCTAACAAAGCTTGAGATTTTGCTTGAACAATTTCATCTGCAGTTTTTTGTTTAATTCTGGCTGCTTGGTTTTGAGCATCTTCCATCAATTGGTTTTTTGTAGATTCAATTTCCTCTAACGCATCTTCACGAAGTGACTTTAAGGATTGTTGAACTTTCTTAGTTTCTGCTTCTAAAGAAAGCTTAAGTGCTTTAGCTTGGCCTTCACGTGCGATTGCTTCATCAAGGGTTTGTTTAACAAATGCTGCACGCTTATCCAGAATCGCTTTGATAGGTTGATAGAGAAACTTTTTAACGATCAAAAGCATGATGAAGGTTGAAAGCAACTGGGCTATAAAGGGCCATATTCCAGTTGGGATTAACTTATCAATTATGCTTTGTGGGTCTACTGGACCCGACGTAAGAAAGTAAAAGACATTCATAGAATTAATAAACGAAGATAAGTAAAATCGCTATTAACAAACCGTAAATCCCAGTGGTTTCGTCTAAGGCAACACCAAGAATCATCGTAGCACGAAGGTTGTCGGCAGTTTCTGGATTACGTGACATGCCTTCAATCGCACTTGAGACGATTTGACCTTCACCAATACCAGGACCAATGGCTGCTAAACCAACAGCCAAACCAGCGCCAATGCCAGTCAAACCCTTGTTAATATCAGCAAACACAGGCGACAATAGCGCAAATTGGGCAACGAATGTCGTCAAGATTGATAGGATCATAAACTCTCTCCTTTTTTATATCATGCAGTGACTGCATGTTTTTCTTCTTCATCTTTGCTTGGTCGCGCGGGCCCTTCCTGCGCTATAAAAAGCATCGATAAAGAAATGAAAACTAGGGTTTGAATCAGCGCTGAGAATAAATCAAAATATAAGTGGAACCACGGCGCAACTAGTGGTGCCAGCCAAAGGGAATTGAATCCCGCTGGTAAAAAGCTAAATATCCAAGAGGATAATTCTCCTAAAGAAAAATAAATAAGCGCCATTAAAATGATTCCTGAAAGAATATTCCCAAAAATACGAAAACTCATCGATACAAGTGGAGCCCAGACTGAAACAAGGTTAATTGGAAGAAAAACAGGGAATGGTTCAATAAAACGTTTAAAATACTTCCAACCATTCGTTTTGATGGCAGTGTAGTGAATGAGAATAAAAGATATTAAAACGATGGCAAACGTGTTCATATAATAACTTAATGGAGATGATAAGCCTGTAAGTCCAAAGATGAAACCAATAAAAATATAAAGAGTGATGGAAAGAAAGTAAGGGGTCATAAAATTAAAATGGCGACCCATATTTGTTTTCACTAGACCTTCAATGGTTACAACAATCCATTCTGCAATTAGCATGATACCTTTTGGTTTATGAAATGGGTCAACATGTTTCGATTTGCGATAAACGATCACCGAAAAAATGGTGATTAAAATAACCACCATCCAAGATGTATAAGTTTCAGCAGGAAGGGACATGAAAAAGTCGTTCATGATTGCCTCTTCATTGTACGAAAATTAGCACCTGTAAAGAAGATAATTGAACTAATAACTAAATAGGCGATAAAAATTGTAAATATATTGAATAATTCAGCATCATTAAATTTAATATACACCGAGGCAAGCAAACCTATGGCAAATAAACCCAATCTCGAAAACATATATAGAGGGCTAGCTCCTGCCCGCATATTATGTTGAACTGCCAAGGTTAAGCGGTTTGCTTGAAAGATAATAAATGCATAATTGATTGATCCAATAAGGGAGCCTAGTAACCAGCCCAGTGGCCAAGAAAGAGGATTCCATGATAGGTAATATCCAATAAATAAGGCGATCGCAACAATGATGAAAACGATTAAAGAAAGCCCTAATATTTTTAATGGTAATAACTTAACAGAATTGGCGTTTGCCATACCTTATTAAAATATCATAAAAGGAAACAATTTAGTATTGAAATACAAATTTACAATCTTAAAAATAAATAATGGTAAAATAGGTCGTGAGGTTTTTATGCAAAATCATTTTAAATTATTTGCTTTAAGTGGTTCTAAGCATTTAGGCTTAGCCATCGCAACCGCTCTTAAAGTCCCATTAAGTCCAGTTGATATTACCAAATTTGCCGATGGGGAAGTGCTAGTAAAACCTTTAGAAACTGTTCGTAATCAGAGTGTTTATATCGTTCAAAGTACGAGTAAACCAGCTTCAGAAAATCTGATGGAATTAATGGTGTTTATTGATTCACTAAAGCGATCTTCAGCCAAGGAAATCATTGCTGTTATTCCTTACTTCGGATATGCTCGGCAAGACCGAGTTGCCCGTAGTCGTGAACCTATTACAGCACGCTTGGTAGCAGATTTATTACTAGCAGCGGGTGTGGACCGGGTCATGAGTGTTGATATTCACACCATGCAAATTCAAGGATTTTTCTCTATACCTTTTGATAATATTTCTCCTTATCATCTCTTCGCTAAAGAAATCAAACAATTACTCACAAAAAATAAGCTCGGGGAAGAAGATCTCGTTATTGTTTCTCCTGATCATGGGTCAGTGACAAGAGCACGAAACTTTGCCGAAATGTTCCGACATGCAAGTATCGGCATCATTGACAAACGTAGACCGAAACCAAACCTATCAGAAAGTATTAGCTTAATTGGAGACGTGAATGGAAAAATTGCAGTGGTCGTCGATGATATAGTTGATACAGGTAATACCTTATTAGGAGCAA
>JBIIZK010000078.1:0-3790 GCA_044346305.1 Bacilli bacterium | reverse complement strand
CAGATTTAGGGCTCGATGTTTCTGGAACAGGGTTGGACACGCAAGAAGAAGTCGATTTATTAAAACATTTAAGTCATTTCCCTGCCATGGTCATTCAAGCAGCGCAAGCTCGTGAACCAAGTATCGTCGCTCAATATGCACAACAACTTGCAAGTTATACCCATAGTTTCTATACTATAAGACGGGTTATCGACCGCGACCAACCAAAATTGTCTGCTGCAAGACTTGCCCTTGTGAAAGCAAGTGCCCAAGTCCTAAAAAACAGCCTTGCCATTTTTGGAATAAGCGCTTTAGAAACCATGTAAAAAAGGAGCATCACATGCCAAAATCAATGCTAGAACTCGCCTACGAATTTATTGTCGGTAAAAAGAAGGCAGTTACCTTTAAAGAAATTTGGCAATATGTCCAAAAACAAACCGATGAAAAAGAATCGCTACAACTTGGCCGGTTTTATAAGTTGATTACCTTAGATGGTCGTTTTGTTGCTCTTGGAAGCAACAAATGGGACTTAAAAGAAAGATACACGTTTAAAGAATTGTATGATGATGCTCGTGGGGTGTTTAGAGAAGTCGAAGCCCCAGAAGAAGCTGGTGAAGAATCGGATGAAGATCCATTTAAAGAAGATGGTGAATCAGATGATGAAGACGAAGACAAAACCAAGAAGCGTAAAACAGAAGATGAAGAATAAAGTCAACGTATAAAAAAAGAAAGAAGGATCAATTTATGCCACTTGTCAGTATGAAAGAAATGCTCATCAAAGCTTATAAAGAAAAGTATGCCGTTGCACAATTTAATATTAATAACCTCGAATGGACCCTTGCCATTTTAGATGAATGCCAAGCATTAAAAGCACCTGTTATTTTAGGTGTCTCTAGTGGCGCAGCCAAGTACATGGGTGGATTCAATACTGTCATGGGCATGGTTCATGGCTTAATTAAAGATAAGAAGTATACAATCCCGATCGCTGTTCATCTTGACCATGGAGAATCGGTTGAAATTTGCAAACAAGCGATCGATGCTGGTTTTACCTCCGTCATGATTGATGCATCCCATCACCCATTAGAAGAAAACATTAAGTTAACGAAGGAAGTTGTTAAATACGCACATAGCAAGTCGCCTCTTGTTTCAGTGGAAGCTGAACTTGGTCGCGTCGGTGGACAAGAAGATCATGTGGTCGCAGAAACCTACTACGCCATCCCAGCTGAATGTGCTCGTTTGGTCAAAGAAACTGGCATTGATTGCCTTGCCCCAGCATTAGGTTCAGTCCACGGTCCTTATGAAGGTGAACCAAAATTAGGTTTTAAAGAAATGGCTGAAATTCACAAACTTACCAACATGCCATTGGTCTTGCATGGTGGTTCTGGCATCCCTGATTTCCAATTAAGAATGGCGATTGAACGTGGCACGGCAAAAATCAACGTCAATACAGAAAACCAAATGGAATGGACAAAAATTGTCCGCGAAGTCTTGGCAAAAGATTCTAAAGTTTATGATCCACGTAAGATCATCGGACCAGGAAAAGAAGGTATTCGCAAAGTTGTTAAAGCTAAATACGAAGTATTTGGTTGCATCGGTAAAGCTAATTAATTAAAGGTAAATCAAAAACCCATCACTCGATGATGGGTTTTTTCTTTTATAGCCATTAAGAATGAGTTAAACTTAATCTATGCGTGAACCATTCTTAGAAGATGCTTATCAGGCATGTTTAATTGCCAGCAAAGAAATTTTAGCAATTTATCAGACTGATTTTACTTTTGAAAATAAAGAGGATGCTTCCCCTGTCACCCTTGCCGACAAAAAAGCTGATACGATCATTCGCCAATACTTAAAAGAACGTTATCCAACATTTGGGTTTTTAACCGAAGAATCCAGTGATGACTTTTCTAGACTAAATCAACCTTATGTATGGTTAGTCGATCCGATTGATGGAACCAAAGATTTTATCGCCAAGAACGATGAATTTACTATAAATATTGCTCTTGTTCATCGTCAACACGTGGTGGTAGGACTTGTTCATATACCCGCAAAAAATGAAACCTACTTTGCTTTAAAAGGTGAGGGTGCATTTTATCGATTTAAACAACAAGATGTTCGCATTCACGTCAATAATAAGGTGACTGATTTAACTGTTCTTACCTCTCGTTTTCATTTGCAAAAACAAGAAGAAGATGTGATTAAAAAATATCAAGAGTTAGGAAAAATTACAAACGTTAAAACTTTTGGTAGTGCCTTAAAAGCTTGCCGAATTGCACATGGTTATGCTGAAATTTCATATCGACTTTCTCCTGGAACCAAGGAATGGGATACTGCTGCTAGTGATTTAATCGTTACTGAAGCAGGTGGTTTTTTTATCAAACCCAATAAGGAAAAGTATTGGTACAATCGTCGAGATGTTAGGAATATTGAAGGCTATCTTATTCTTAATCGTCTAGAAAATTTCTTATTATGAAACGTTTTTCAGTTTTCTTACCATTGCTAATTCTTATTGCTTCTTGTGATCTCGTGCTTTCTTCCAATAGTTCACTGATAACTTCTTCAAATGTTTTATCTACATCCAACCCATCCACCAATCAAAGTTTACCGTCACAAGTGTCTCCTATTGTTACCATTGATTTATATAACCTCAATGATTTTCATGGGGCGGTGGAACATAATCCATCAAATAAAGAATTAGGAATCAATCGCCTTGCTGGATACTTCAAAACCCAACTTGTAACAAACCCTAACAGTGTTTTCCTTTCAAGTGGTGATATGTGGCAAGGTAGTGCAGATAGTAACATTACGCGTGGACGTCTTGTTGTGGATGCAATGAATCAAATGGGTTTTTCAGCCATGGCCATTGGTAATCATGAATTTGATTGGACCGATGAATTTCTTTTCCGCAACCAGACTCGTTCTAATTTTCCTTTATTAGGAATCAACATCATGGACAAAGAAACAAATCTTCGAGCAGCGTTTGCCGATGCATCGATCATGATTGAACGAAGTGGGATACAAATTGGCATTATTGGTACCATTGGTGCTTCCTTAGAAAGTACCATTCTTACTAGTGCAGTAGCTCCCTATGACTTTGTTCCATATACCAATTTAGTGAAGGATGAGAGTCAACGATTAAAGAATTTAGGAGCCGACTTAATCGTATTACTCAACCATGACGGAACGGTTGAGTCCGGTGTGATGCCTTACGTGGACGCAGTCTTTAATGGTCATACCCATCGTCGAGAAGTCTTCCATGTTGGTGGAAAACCAGTTTATCAAGGGCAAGCCTACGGCCAAGCGATTAGCCATGTTCGATTTGCTTTCAATACTGCGAACATGATTCCTAATTTTATACAAGATCAGTCAGGTGTCTATACATATGAATCATTACAAAGTTCAAATCGATTTCCTCTAGAAGATGCAGACATGAAAGTTTTGTATGATGATTATTTGGTCAATGAAATTAACGAGATAAAGAATGAAATAATAGGAGAGGCTGACGGAGCATTTAGTCGTCAGCAATTAGGACAACTGGCTGTCGATGAAATGTTGCGTTTTGGGCAAACTGTTAAACAGGACGTGGTTGCTAGTTTCCATAATTCGGGTGGAGTTCGATCCACGGTTGATGATGGTCCGGTCACCTATGGAGAACTCTATAAAGCTTTTCCGTTTGATAATGAATTGATGATTGTTGAAGTCACTGGTTCTGAATTGTTATGGTGGTTATCGGCAGGATTATACATGAAGACCATTGCCAACTTAACACCGGTGGTTCCTTCTCAATCGTACTGGATTATTTCCATTAATTTTT